>JAIOSH010000275.1 GCA_021107685.1 Bacteroidales bacterium
TTTCCTCCTAATCCCTCTAAATCAAGGAAGGAATTAGAAACTAATATGTCTAAATAATCAACACCTGTTGTGTCAATTCCTGCATAAACTATTCCTGATATAACTGCTTTTGCCTCTTCTACATATAATGAATCAATTGTTATATGAACTCCTTCCTGAATAACTGATTTGGCATAAGGAAGCAATGTACCGAAATGTGGTAAAATATAACCATAATACATTTCTTCAATTTTTTCAGCAACAAGATAACCATAAGCAAAACCTCTTTCCTGGTGTGTTCCCCATACTTTAACTATTGTGATATTTGCTGTATCGGAAAGAATTACTCCGTTTACTTGTTGTGAATAAGTTAATTGAAAGAGCAAGAGAGAAAAAAATAATGATAATATAATGTTTTTCATGATAAAAAAAATTTAATTTTAATATTTGTAATTATCTCAGTTTACAGGACTATCATTGTTTTATATAATTTTTTTAAGTAACGTATAACATTTTACCTATTAATAAAAATCACCCTCCACTTATCAGGTGAAGAACAATTACATTGTCTCCGTCTTGAATATATGTTGTTTCACGTGCTTCTTTCTTTATTAAATTGCCATTAATTTTAATTACAAGCATTTTAAAAGTAAATTTTTTTATTTCAAGCAATTTTGATATACTTATAGTATTGTAATTAAATTCTTCTTGCCTGTTATTAAGTATTATTTTCATATTTAATTGTTAAGAAGGATTTCCAGTACAGTGTTTGCCTGCATATTTGCAACAATTCCGACACGAGGTGCAAGTGGTGGAAAATTTTCAGATACTTCCGTTTTTTCATCACCACAAATGTACAAATTATCAATTTTTCTTGTTTTAATTGAATTATTATCTCCCCATCCTGCTATTCCTAATCCTGTAACAAGTGGTTTGTCAGGCATTTTTGTTAAGGCAGTTTCTATTATCATTTGTTTCATTTCAGCTTTGTCAAATGCTTCAACAATAACATCACAATGTTTAAAGATATTGATAATATCCAATGGTTTAAGCATTATATCAAAAGCAAATACATTTATTTTTGGGTTTATCAAATAAATATTATCTTTTAGAGCGAAAACTTTTTTCTGCCCAATTTGATTATAAAAATAATATTGACGTGTCAGATTGCTCTTATCAATAATATCAAAATCTGTAATTATCAAATTTCCAACTCCGACTCTAGCGAGAGAAACTGCACAATTTGACCCTAAACCTCCTGCACCTGCAATACCTACTGTTTTATTTCTTAATTGTTTTTTGATTTTTATTATTGTTTTATTTTAATATTACAAATTTATATTATTTATTTTTGAAAACAATTTTAAAATTAAAAATAATTACAAGATGAAACATCAATGACAGGTAAATTTTGACACACAACTTGTCCCGATTTTTCGGGAAGGGAATGATTATATGCCATTAGCTATTGGCTGTTAGCTATTAGAGAAAAATAATTACCAAAAGCTAAAGGCTAATAGCCAAAAGCCACTTAAAAATAAATTAATTACAAAAAAATAAACATATGAAAGGAAAATATAATAACAACAGGTTTTCAATACAAAAGAGGATTAAAAGTTTTATTTTTGCATTTAAAGGTATTAAATTTTTTATTAAAACTCAGCATAATGCATGGATTCATCTTTTTGCTACTATACTTGTAATTATTTTTGGCTTTGTATTAAATGTAAATTTGTATGAATGGTGTTTATTAATTTTTGCTATCGGGTTTGTGTTAGTTGCCGAAATATTTAATACTGCAATAGAATATTTGTCAGATGTGGTTGCACCTGAATATAACAAAAAGATACAAAAAACAAAAGATTTAGCTGCCGGCAGTGTTTTGTTTTCAGCAATAACAGCAGCTATTATTGGATTAATTATATTTTTGGCAAAAATATAATTTTACAGAAAAAAATACGTGTAATTAATATTTGTTATATATTTGTTCCAATTTTTATAATGTAGTATTATGAATAAAAAAAGCATAGGAGAAATATCTCAAATAATCGGTGCTGTTGTTGATGTTTCTTTTGATCAGGTTGAAGATCTTCCAAATATTTATGAAGCATTAGAAGTTGAAAAAGAAGACGGGCATGTAATTGTTTTGGAATGTCAGCAAGATATTGGTGAAAGCACAGTACGTACCATTGCAATGGATTCTACAGACGGATTAAGAAGGGGAATGAAGGTTATAGCTACAGGCGCTCCTATATCTATGCCTGTAGGAGAAGAAATAAGAGGACGCTTATTTAATGTAATTGGCGAAACAATTGATGGACTTGGAAAAGTGAGCAGAAAACATGTTTACCCGATTCATAGAGACCCGCCTAAGTTTGAAAATCTTACTACCCAAAAAGAAGTATTATATACAGGTATTAAAGTTATTGATCTTATTGAACCTTATTCTAAAGGTGGTAAAATTGGATTATTTGGCGGAGCAGGTGTTGGGAAAACCGTTATAATAATGGAACTGATCAATAACATAGCCAAAACTTATTCAGGTTTATCTGTGTTTGCAGGTGTAGGTGAAAGAACAAGAGAAGGAAATGACCTGTTACGTGAAATGATTGAATCAGGAGTAATTAAATATGGTGATGAATTTATTGAAGATATGAAAAAAGGTGGTTGGGACCTTTCTAAGGTTGACAGGAAAGAATTATTAAAATCTCAGGCTACCCTTTCTTTCGGACAAATGAATGAACCCCCGGGTGCACGTGCACGTGTTGCATTATCAGGTCTGACTATAGCCGAATATTTTCGTGATGGTGATGAAAAATCAGGCGGAAGTGATATTCTTTTTTTTATGGATAATATTTTCCGTTTTACACAGGCAGGCTCTGAAGTTTCGGCTTTATTAGGTCGTATGCCGTCTGCTGTTGGTTATCAACCAACCCTGGCTACTGAAATGGGTATAATGCAGGAACGTATTACATCTACAAAACGAGGCTCTATTACGTCTGTCCAGGCAGTTTATGTGCCTGCTGACGACTTAACCGACCCGGCGCCGGCTACAACTTTTGCTCATCTTGATGCAACCACAGTCTTAAGCCGTAAAATCTCAGAACTTGGTATTTATCCTGCAGTTGACCCTCTTGATTCTACTTCAAGAATTTTAAGTCCTGAAATTGTTGGTGACGAACATTACAATATTGCTCAAAAAATTAAAGAAATCCTTCAGCGATATAAAGAATTACAGGATATTATTGCAATACTCGGAATGGATGAATTATCAGAAGAAGATAAATTGATTGTTCACAGGGCAAGAAGAGTTCAAAGATTTTTATCTCAACCGTTCCATGTTGCAGAGCAATTTACAGGTTTAAAAGGCACTATCGTTTCTATTGAAGATACAATTAAAGGTTTTAGTATGATATTGTCAGGCGAAGTTGATGAATATCCTGAAGCAGCTTTCAATCTGGTAGGTACAATTGAAGAAGCAATAGATAAAGGTAAAAAAATGATTACTGATACTAAAAAATAAGTAATTTTAATGAATATTGATATTATAACACCTGATAAAACTATATTTAGCGGATCTGCTACTTTAGTCCAGCTTCCCGGAAAAGATGGTTCATTTGAGATATTAAAAAATCATGCTCCTCTGATATCTATTTTAGATAAAGGAAAAATTAAAATTGTTGATAAAGGAAAAAATATTCAATTTTTTGAAATTAATGGAGGAGTTATTGAAGTTCTGAAAAATAAAATTCTTATTCTTGCTGAATAAATATAGTAATTATGCAAGTCTTACTTGTAGGAAATCCAAGAACCGTAATGGGATTTAATCGTCTGACAAAAATCCCAAGCCTGAATTTGTCATCAATTGCAGCTAATTTAGATAAAGATATTTGTGAAGTTAGGATAGCTGATCTTGTTGTTAAAGATAAAAATCCCCAAAAACATCTTTTAAAAGTATTAAATGATTATAAACCCGATATAGTTGGGTTTACTGCTATGGCATTTCAATATAACATGGCTTTGAGCTTAGCTAAAACAACCAGAAAATTCAATAAAAACATAAAGACAGTTATGGGAGGTTATCATGTAACTTCCGATATAGAAAATATTATTGAAAGTGAGGATATGAAGTATATTGATTTCCTTATCAATGGTGAAGGTGAAGTAGCTTTTAACGAACTTATCAGGGCATTAAAAAATGGAAACGATTTTACTAAAGTTCCGGGATTGTCATATAGAGAAAATGGTAAAGCCATACATAATAAAAGAGGAGAACTTATTGATCTTAAAAATATTAAAATACCTGCCAGAAATGTAAGAATATACAAAAAAGGGTTTCATATTTTTAATTTGCCTGCCGATGTTATTGAAACTTCCAGAGGATGTCTTTTCAATTGTAATTTTTGCAGTATTCGACAAATGTATGGTAAATCATTCAGAAAATATACAATTGAAAGAATAATAGAAGATTTGCAAGATGCTAAGAAACATGGAGCAAAGGCAATTTTTATTGCTGATGATAATATTACATTAGATGGCAGACGTTATAGAAAAATTTGTGAAGCAATTATAGACGCAAAACTTAACATAAGCTTTGCACTTCAGGCAAGTGTAAGGGGAATTAAGAATACACCGGGACTTGCCGAAGCAATGGCAAAAGCAGGCACTAAATGGGTATTTCTTGGGATAGAAAATGCTTCGGATGAGGCACTTAAATATATGAATAAGAATGACCAGCTCAAAAGCTCCGATACAGTTGAGGTTGTTGCCGAATTGAAAAAATACGGAATGCTTATTGTTGGAGGATTTATTTTTGGAAATCCAGAAGATACTAAAGAAACTTTACTGAATAATTTTGAATATGCTAAGAAAATCGGTGTAGATGTTCAATTGTTCAATATTTTAACACCACACTTAAAAACAGATATCAGGCAGGATTTGATAAACAAGGGTTTGGTAACAAATTTAAATGATTTTTCAAAATACAACCATTATGCATCCAATATAAAAACAAAATATCTTACATCAGAAGAATTATATAATATCAGGAATATGATGGATGCCAGATATCCTGTAGAATCCGGAGCAGTATGGCGATTATTCAAAGCATACCCATGGTTTTTTACAAAACTTATGTTCTGGATGTTGAAAAGGGAACCAAAAAACTGGTTTAATTTTGTAATAGGTTTTCTAAGAAGGAATTAATTAAAAACGTATTAATATGAAAAATTCAATAAAACTAATTTTTATTTTATTTATTATTATTGTCTTTATCTGGTCATGTAAGAAAGATGAAGAAGAAGATACCTCGCCGGATACACCAACAATTGAACTCAATCTTGGAAATGACACAACAATTATCAACGGAACATCAATTATTTTAGATGCTGGTAATCCCGGAGCTACATATATTTGGTCAACCGGCGTAAATACACAGACCCTTGAAGTTACTACTTCCGGCACTTATTGGGTAACAGTTAGCAAAGAAAGTGTTACAAAATCCGATACTATAAATATTATTTTTCAATATGAATTAGTAAGGACCGAAACTGACTTCGGTAGTTTTTTAATGTGGTTATATAATCAAACCTCTTTGCATAAAAATAATTTTCTTTCATTAACAACTCAGAGTTTTTATGATAGCTTGATATTTCATCGTGTAATCAATGAATTTGTTATACAGGGAGGCGACCCAGAAGGTACGGGATATGGTGGACCCGGTTATACAATTCCTGCCGAATTTGTGAGTGAGATTACTCATGTTTATGGAGCAGTAGGAGCGGCTCGTTTAGCTGACAATGTTAATCCCGAAAAAGAATCTAATGGTTCTCAATTTTATATTGTTGATGATAATAATGGTGAGCATGGTTTGGATGGTAATTATACGGTTTTTGGAATTGTTATTGATGGAATGAATGTAGTTGAAGCTATTTCCGAAGTCCCTGTCGATACAAATAACAGACCTATTGAAAACGTTTATATGAACCAGGTTATTATTGAAATTTTTACTGACACACAATTATTGAATGATTACGGATTTGTAATACCATAGCCGTTTAAATTTACAAATTGCAACATTGTTATTTGAAATTTCGTTATAATAATAAAAATTCTAAAAAAATTGAAATATATTTTTTAAAGCAATTCTTTAATTTTCTTGTCAAGTTTTTCTTTTTTTTCTTTCAGAATTACTAATTCGTCCTGTTCTTTTTTTGACAAAATATTTCGTGACTGCTTTGAATTAAGATCAATGATCTTCATTTCTATTTCATAACGATTGTGCTTAAGCTTATCTATTTTTCGCATAAAAGATGATGTTTTTTTTAATTAAACCAATTTTCCTTATTATAACGTTTTGCTATGATGAGATTTTACTGTTCTGCAACATATTGTAAAATAGAATATTAGATATTTATAGATATTCATAGAAATTTATAGATATTGAGATAGAGTTCTCAATAAATTTCTATCAATTTCAACAAATATCCTTAATTTCAAATAATTCATGTTGCATTATGTAAAGCTAATCATCTTTCAGCACAGCAAAGTGTTATAATGAGAAATTTTCTGAGGGGATGCTACACGACTATCTTAAAAATGGCTTCTGTATCCTGAACTCACGAAAATTAAAGTATTATAAAATTAAATCGCAACAGTATGTTAATAAATGAGTATCAATGGTTAAATTGTTATATGGCTAAATTGTTAAACCACAACAATATAATGATGTAGCAAATTAACAATTTTTTCAAATAATTTAAGTACCCCCTGATACATTTCATTACAGGGAAAACTTGCGAATCTTTTTTTGACCATCGCTGGTTTTCGCGAGTTCTGGTATCAATGTTGTTCCCGCAATTTCTGAAAATACAATTCATTCCTTTGTGCATTATCCGGCACTTGCCCACCTTTTCCGGTATTAGGCATCCAAATATTATTCTTATCAGGGTTGGCAACCTGACCATCCAAATCAAAATCTCCTGCCAGGTATCAAAAATCTCCTGCTGAAGTAGCCCATATATTATGCTTATCGGAATTTGAAACCTGATTATCGGCATTGCCATCACCTCCAATTAATCCCCAAACACCATTTCCAATTTCTTTGTGTCCTGTTATACCACCATAGACTTGTTCAGCATTAACAGAAAAATCATAGGAAAAATCAACTTCATTAAAAATCATAGGATATGCTGACATTACATCCAAATGATTCCTGTGTTTTACAACAATATAAATATTAGCATTTTTATTTGCACTTATCCGGAAGGGGCTATATCCATCCATATCAACTGCTGAACCATCATTTAACAGAAACACAGCTTTTTCTTTTAAAATGGTTTGTCCTGTTGCTGTATAAGCTTCACCAAAAGTCTGCCTTACTTCAATTAATATCCAATCAACAATATTTTGATTTGGGATTTGAAAAATACTTTCATTGCCGGGATAAAACCATGGAGATATATAATAAGGATTGGATACAGGTAATAAATTATTTGAATTTAATGCTGTTGACATTTCAGTATTATTATAAGGACCTTCTAAAAAAATTTTTAGATATACGTTATAAAATAATGCATCTAAGCTTGTAAGACTTGAAAATCCATAATTATGAAATTTTCCGTCGTTTATCAGCAACCAGAAATATTCTGCATGAGCATAATATTCTTCAAATTCATCCCATGAAAACATTTTCCATATAAAATCCTCTAATTGTTCAAAGCCATCTTTTTCAGGAGTATTTTCATCATCACCATAAGCAGTTAAGGTAACAGTACCGGAGCCTGTCCATTCAACCGCACCTCCGCAGACTTCATTATTATTATCATCAATATAAAAAATACCAATGTAATCACCTGCTGCCAAAGGAACTCCCTGAATATTTGGATTTGCATTTAAAGGAATATAAATTACATGCCATTTGTCAGTTTCGGTAAATTGCCAGCCGGGAGGAAGAGCATTTTGTATCCTTACATAATCCTGGTTAATCTGATCAGAATACACTTCCGGATATGTCCTGAATTCGGGAACATAAGTAAAACCACCGGTTATTGGTGTTACTGTTCCGCTCCATCCTTCTATTACTGTTTTTTCATAATAACCGTTTTCATTGGTTAATACAGGGTCTAATCCTGTAAATTCTAATAAAATACCATAAGCACCGGTACCTGTTTCAGAATTTGTTATTATTCCTGAAATAGTATATGTTGGGGGAGGAGTACAAATTCCAATATAATCCTGGTTGCCATAGTTGGATGTTACATTATTATATATAATATTTTCAGGTATAAAAGTATAATATTCCAGCATTGGAACTGCTGTTCCGCTCCAGCCTTCATAAACCGTCCTATAATAGAAACCTGTATTATTGGTAACAACTGAAATATTATCATCGAAATTTACAATTACATCACTTATTCCAAGACCTGTTTCAGAATCCGTAATAGTGCCGGATATATAATATAATGGAACTTGAATAACTGTTACTGTTACATCATCTTCGCCAATACAAGCGTTTCCGTCAGTAACACTCAAAGTATATGTAGTAGTAATCATAGGACTTGCAACCGGATTGGATATGTATGGGTCGCTTAATCCTGTTTCGGGTGACCAGTAATATGAATAGGGTGGCTCACCGCTTATAACCGAACCATTTAAAGTTGTATTAGTTGTAAGGATAATTGAAACATCTTCTCCTGCATCAACAACAGGAGGAGGATTAACAAAAACCGTTACACTGTCGGTTGCAAAACTAAACCATGAATCCATAACAGTTACTATATATGTTGATGTTTCTTCAGGACTAACATTAATGGAATCATTAAATGAAATTGTATTCCAAAAATAATAGTAAGGAGGATGTCCGCCACTTGCATATGCTTTTAAACCAACAGATTCGCCTTTGCAAATTGTTATATCAGGTCCAATATCAACAGCAAGAGAGTTATGGTTAAAATCAATATATTTTACTGTTGGAGGAAGAATTCCGCTTTTTGTTATTGTTAAAAGAGGAATTCCAAACTCCTTAGCGAGCCATTTATATTCAATTTTACTGCTGTTAATAGGAAAGCCAAAACCTAATGAATCAATATAGAGGCTATCGCGCTGGAAAATTTCGGATTTTATTCTTAATGTTTCAAATGTACCTAATGGTGTGATTAAAGTACCCCAACCATCAACCGTATTTATACGTTTTTTTGTTCTGCTGTAATGCCCGATACCCGGAATATCAAATTCAAATATGGAAATACAGGAATCAATATCACCATTTTCTAAAGGAAATTTATATAAAATATCCGGCTCATCATATTTTAATGGTAAAGGAATTCCATTTAATTTGAATCCGGTACCAACTTCTTTGTATTCTGAACTTGTTTCTTTACAATACTGATATGCTTCAGTAATTTCAAAGTTCGGAATTAGGTCAAAATCTGCCTGTGGAGAAGCAATAGTAGCTACAAACGGATACAGAAAAACAAGTTGATATGTTAGAGGTGTTGACCAAACATGTACAAAAGTATCCACCTTTTGGCTTACATAATTTAATTCTGAAAAATCCCAGGTATAATCTTGTCCGGTTAAGGTATAATCTACTCCATTTGTTGAATATGTAGTACTACATCTAATAGTATCTCCAACATTGGGCATATCATGCTGATCAATTACTATTTGAGCAAATGATATTGAATAAAAAAAAGTGAAATAAATTAATAAGAGTGTAATTTTTCTCATCTGTTATTTTATAATTATTTTTTTAATATAATTTACTTCATTATTGATAAATCTAATGAAATACACTCCCTTTGAATAAGAGGACAAATCAATTTCAATATTAGAATTAGGTTTATTAAATTCGAATTTTTTTCTGTAAATCTGTTGTCCATGAATATTCAATATGAAAATATTAAGAGGGTTTGATAAATTTTTGACAGATATATTGAATATCCCGTCAGAAGGATTTGGGAATAAATATATATTTGAATTTTCTTCGGAATTTTGATTTATTCCAACTGAGTTTGTAATACTAACATTATCAATATATAAATTATTACCAAAATGATTATACGTTTCAAACATAATCTTAATATTATTGTTTCCTGCCCAAGCACTTAAATCCAGAGTATTACAATTGCTTCCATAACCTGCACCGCACCAATCATCAGGTATGGCAGGAACAAAACTATCGGTAGTTTGAGGATGAGTGGCAAAAATGCCGTTTCCATCATCACCTCCTTCAAAAATTCTGGTCCATGTTATTCCGCAATCATCGGATATATAAATAATTAATGAATCAGTTATAATGGTATGACGCATAGCATAAGCATGTTCAAAAGTCATATAAACAGTAGAATATAATGAAAAATCCAATACAGGTGAAATCAATCTGTCGCGATCGCCCGGTGGTACAATATAATCATAAAAATTCATCCAGGCAGAAAGGCTACCGGGTGAATTGCCACCAACACTTGCAATACCCCATGTTATATTATCATCGGGATTTTCAATTTTCCATGATTTTGTTGACAAAGAACCTGATTCAAAATCATCTGTAAAAGGTAATGAAAAACCGCCGTTATGTATATAATCCGGTTTTGTTAAGGTATTGCTGCCATTAGTATTAATAGCAGTTAAAGATACTGAATATAATCCCGGTTCATTGATTTCTATTTCAGGGTTTTGAGAATTTGCATTTGTTCCATTAACAAAATTCACTGTGTTGGGAGTAAAAGACCATTCCCATGTATAAGGGCTGTATAATGTTAAATCAGTAAATGTGATTACTGACCCGATACAGGTCATTGAATCACTTGCAATAAAATTAACTATCGGCAATAATGTATTACTAACTGTAATATAATCAGTAATTATTTTTGTATCTGACCCAACAGAATTAGAAGCTGTTAAAGTTACATCAAAAGTGCCTGATTGGTTATATACAATATTCGACGGATTTTTATCATTTGAAGAAGAAGGTATACCTCCCTCAAATGTCCATGACCATGAAGAAGGAATACCGGAAGAAATGTCAAAAAAATTTACACTTTCTCCTGTTGGAATAACTGTTTGATCTGCTGTAAATTCTGCGACAGGAACAGCTTTAAATAAATCCGATGACCAAAGTCCCCTTCCATAAGTTCCTGCCCTGATAACATCATTTTCAACATTATTATTATCATAATAAATCTCGACTTCATTAATTGAAGCATCAACAGGCAATCCCGAACTGAACATTATCCAGTCGTTCATAGAATTATCCATATAAAAAACACCGACATCCGAGCCTACATATAAACCATCAAGACTTCCAATATAGTAAACAATCGTATTCATACTAACTTCAGGAAGACTTCCTGATATATCTGTCCAGTGAATTCCTTTATCAATTGATTTATAAACTTTATTGCCTTGTGTCATATAAATTATATCAGGTTCAACAGGGTGTGCTTCCAGATCCTTAATTACATTATTTGTCGGCAGGTGAGAAGTTAAATCTGTCCATGCAGGATTTAAATCATTAACATTGTCGCTTCTAAATAATTGACTTCCTCTTGAATAATAGAACAAGTCAATATTAACCGGTGAATGTTCAACAACATTAATATAACTACTTCCATTTTGAGATATTTGCTGCCATGTAAAGCTATATCCTTTAATATCAATACATCTCCATATATTATTATACCCAATGAACATAATATTTGGATTAGTTTCATGAAGAGTATAAGGGGTTATCCATGCACCACTTTCTGTTATTCCATGATTACCCTGACCGGCTACCTGATATGCACCTCCATTATTTTTCAATCTGAATATTGAACCAAAATATAAAGATGCATAGCTGTAAGAGGAATCTTCATAATCTATAAGACATTCCATTCCATCACCACCATAAACACTAACCCATGATTGTCCGATATAAGTGGAAGTTCCATTGTCCTGATAACCGTTTATAACAAGGTCTTTAACAGTAGCACTTTGTCCGATTTTATAGACTTGGCTAATAGGCAAGCCGTCAGTTATTTCATTCCATGTTGTACCACTATCGCCTGTCCAATAAATCCCACCGTCATTACCGGCATATAGCCTTCCATTAAGAGGTGAATATTCTAAAACGTGGAGGTCTGCATGTACAGCAGGAACACCGCAATCGCCCCACCAATGCGAGCTGATTTCCCATGTTACCCCTTCATCAATTGATTTGAAGCAATTAACACCTCCTGCATAGATAATATCTTCATCTAAAGGGTCAATTGCTATATCCAGATCATACCAGGCTTGTCCGCCTGAACCGCCATAACAGCCCCAACTCATGATGTTAGGAGTTGTTGACTGTTCTGTAAAATTTAATCCAATATCAACCGACCTGTATAATCCTTTAAATGAATCACCATTTGTTATTAAAAAATAAACATAATCAGGATTAGCAGGTGAAACACCAATTACACCTCTTGAACCACCTGGCAAGCCTGAAGTTATTATAGTCCAGGTATCACCTGTATCTGTTGAGCGGTAGAAATTTCCGCCGGTAGCTGCATAAATAATTGATGGATCACCGGGCCTGAAAACGATATCCTTAAAATTGCCGGGTTTTTGCAAATCCCAGTTGCTTCCACTGTCGGTTGTCTTATAGATACCTCCGCTTGTAGCTGCAAAAATCATATTTGAATTATTAGGATGCATTAATAATCTGCCTACTGTTTTATTATTCATACCGGAATTTGACATTTCCCATGTATCCCCACCGTTAATGCTTTTCATAACACCCAAACCAATAGCATCTCCTGCGTCCCTGTCGCCTGTACCTATGTACATTATATCAGGATTATTATAATCAATAACCATTGAAGAAACACCAAGCGAAGGTAAGTTATCTGTATTACTTGTCCATGTATTTCCATGATCTTCGGTCTTCCAAAGCCCTCCTGATGGTGCTCCAACATATATTATATCCGGGTCAACAGGATGAAAAGTTATTGCATTAAGTCTTCCCAAGCCATTATAACCTTTATTATCTCCGGGTATAAAAAAAGGACCTAAGTTTTCCCAGTCTCCATTAGGTGATTTTTTAATTTCATGTTCTTTGATATATTTAAAATATTCATTCCAGACATGGTCAGGGGCAGGACGAGTGCCATCGGGCAAGATATGCCTCTCCATCATATATTCCCAACGTTTAAAAGGCTTCCATCCACAACCTTTGGTTATAGGTCTGTCTTTCCAATATGTATTAAAAGCTTTTTGTACGTCATAAAAATTTACAGTCGGATCTTGCATCATCTCTATCCAATATGGATAATTTGATGTGTCAGGTTGATTGTTTATATAAGCGGTTTGTGTAAAACCATTAAATGTAAAAAACGAAATAAAAATGAGTAATAATAAAAATTTTAGTTTTTTCATGACAATTGAGTTTTAGTTAAAAATGTTATAAATTATTATTTAGTTTTATATAATTTTTTTTGATTATCGTCCGCTATTAATCTCTGGCGGGCATTTTAATCCATTTTAGTATCACACTGCACCATTGTTTATTTATTGTTTTTTGTTTCATTATTTCACTTTTCGCCCGCATGGATTTATTATATGTTTACATCAGTTAATTTGTAGAATATTTTTTATCAAGAATAAACATTTCAATTTTTTCAATGACATCCGATAAATAATTAAATGTTTCATCTTTAAAAGCAAATAATGCATTTACAGAAAAA
>JAIOSH010000407.1 GCA_021107685.1 Bacteroidales bacterium
CCCGGGTCCTCCCCTACTGCCGTAGAAATTGTTGTTAATCCAACAGGACCTCCTTTAAATTTATCAATAATAGTAGAAAGGATTTTATTATCCATTTCATCAAGGCCGTTTATATCAACATTAAGTGCTGAAAGAGTAAACAATATAATAATAATTCATTAAACGGTTTAGTGGCAAATGATCTTTTCAATGAATAATTTGTCTTTTGTTTTTATTTTAAGAAAATAAATTCCTTTGGGTTTATCTGAAATATTAACTGTGAATAGTTTACCCTGAATCTTTTCTTTATAAAAAATTATTTCACCTAAATTATTTACAATTTCTAAATTATATTGTCCTGATAAATTTGTAAAATATATTTTGAATTCACCTTTATTTGGGTTTGGATAAATCTTTATTTGCACTAGATTTATATCAGAATTATTTTTATATGATAATAAACTGTCATGATCCTTAAAATAATTTATTCGACCAAAATTGTCCATTACCTTTGAGTAATCGGGGCATGGTTCAATTCTTGCTGTAAACTCGCAACCTTTATAAGCAGTAAAATTATCTGATAAAGATATTTCCTGATGTGCAACATAAGTGATTTTAGCATCAGGGTGAATAGTATGAGCACCTGAACCACCCAAGGTTATATAACCACCCCAGATTTCAGGTTGATTACCATGTACATCAATGGAAAAGCTAATAGGTTCATCACAATCTACTACCTTAAAATAAAGCCTTGCTACATCATAGTAAGGTAATTGGGGAGCCTTTGATGGTTCGAGATTATCATAAGTATATGGATTAGGATCAGGATATTCAAGAGTTCCATAGCAAGGATTCCAAACTTCACATTGTATATAATAATCTCCTTTTTGGGAAAAGTTGTAATAAACCTCATCATTAAGAAAAATCCAAGAACCCAGATTACCATAACCTTGAGAATACCAATAACAATTACAAACAATATCATCTTCACAGTATACGGGATAAACTATTTCATCAAAATAATATTGTTCAGAATTTTGCACTTCGACATAAGTTGAACCGTTATAAAAAAATAATTTCCAACGAATATTAGTGATCTCATCAAAATAATCAGGTTGAACATTACATCCGGTACTAAAGCAACATCCGGCTTGTGCCAGAAAGTATTCAGTATCATCAACAGAGGCAAATTCACCCGGCCACATAGTAATTGAAGACCAACCGTAATTACCATCATAAAAATAAATACACTCATCTTCTGGTATAAAATGAATATATTTTGTTTTGGTTTTTTCCCAACCAAATTTATCAGATACTGTAAGTTTTACAGGATAATCTCCCAATTCATCATATATTGCATGAGTTGAAGGATCGTCTAATGCGTTTGTTGTCCAAAGCACTTCACAATGAGGTAATATGGGTACAACAGGTTGATTACCGGAATATGGATCCTCAAACCATTCCCAATATGATTGCAAATAAGGTTCTGCCCCTCCGGTTGTCAGATTATGAAATGTGATTTCATCAGAAAGATATAGCGGTGATAAAGGTTCCCAGGAAAAATCAACATTATGACCTCCGCCAATTTCCTCTACTGTAATATAGGTTTCGCATGTATTTGAATATGAAGGATTACTATTATCTGTAATAGTTACGGACAAATATTTAATGCCGGGATTTGAAAAAGAATAGTTTCTTGATACAAATGTTGATGATGATGTAAAAGATGGACAATATTCATTATTAAAATTAAATTCATAAGTATATGGTGAAGTACCATTTGATACATTTGCATAAAATGTAACAACTTCATTTATTGTATAAATATAATAGTTTGTATAGCAATCAATATTTAATCCACCGGGTGTATTTGTTACTTTAATAAAATTATATTTTGTAAGTGTCTGTGTTCCGAATTCATTACTTACACTAAGGCTGACATCATAAGTACCTGTTGTAGGGTATTCAATATCAACAGGATTCTGGACTGTTGAAGTAGCCGGATTACCCCCTTCAAATTCCCATTCCCATGAAGTCGGGTTATTTGTGGATTGATCAATAAAATCAATTTCAGAATAAGGTTCAATACTGGTTATTCCGTTGCTTGTGTTGAATCCAGGCACTGGTCTTGGGTCATAAACAGTAATATAATCGTATTTAATTTCCGTATATGAACCATAACAATTAGTAACTGTTAGTTTTACAAAAAAAGTTCCACCTTCATGATAAATTATATTTGATGGATCTTGAGCTGTGGAAGTAGTCGGATCACCTCCCTCAAATTCCCATTCCCAAGCAGTCGGATTTTCTGATGAATCATCAAAAAAATCAATAGACTCTTCAATATTAATTTCAGTTATTGAAGCATGAAAATTAGCTATGGGTGGCTCTCCAATATTTGCAATAGTGAACTCATGAATTATATCATTAAAATTAAAATTATAATAAGGATACCAGCTTCCATCAGATTGTTTTATAGGAAAATCACTTCCTAAAAAATTATTTGTAGAAGTAAAACCATATAGATGGGTAGTTGTTGTTAAATCATATCCTAAAATATCTATTATATAATCCCCAATAGGTGCCAGATAAGTATCGCTTGCTTCCATTAGAAAAAAAAATTCAGTTTCGTTAGTTGTAGAACTATTTATGACTTCGGCATATATTGACAAACCGGAAATAGTCAAATAGATTCTATCCATAGGTTCACTAAATGTAAATTTTATCCAGTGATGAATATTTGTATTCCTATTAATTACACCCGAATATGAATTAGGTAAAAATTGTAATTCATTATACAAATCATTCCAATACCATTCTGCAGAGTAAATATAATTGTTATTTTGCCAATCACCTTCAAATATTTCAAGCTTTTTAAGGTATGGAGGAAAGTTATCAACAATAATTTTAAAATCAACATCTTCATCTTGTCCGCTTGCATCAGCAACATAAAAGTTTAATGTTTGTTCACCGTCTTTATAAAGCGCTTCTTCGTTTATCAATGCTATATAAGTAGGAGTTTGATTAAAAACATGGCCGGTAGTATTTAGTGCTTTGGTGAACCATATTCCATTACTTTGAATGCCATTTATTTGTTGATGAATGTGTAAATAGACATTATCAGTGCTTCTTAATTCAATAAAGTCATTATTGCCATACTCGTAGTGAGGTTCAAAATAGGGCTGATGAAAAAATTGATTGATTGAATAGGCTTCACCATGTACCATTTCTGAAAAATCA
>JAIOSH010000094.1 GCA_021107685.1 Bacteroidales bacterium
AATTCATTATTATATGTATTTATTCTTAATTGATCTCCATGTTTTATGTCTTCAATTAAATGAGGTTTCCCAATATCCTTTTTTTTAGAATATTCCACCCATTTTTTTTTATCATCACTTCTTTGAACAACTTCTTCAACATAAGTATTCCATTCACCACAAGAAGGGCATTTACCTATCCACTTTATGGATTGTGCGCCGCAATTCCTGCAATAAAATAAAGTTTTAGATTTTGCCATTGTTTTGATAAAAATTAATTACGATAGGAAATAATAGATTTTACTATATTGCTTTTATCTTCTCTTCAATTAAACTTGTTGAATAGCCCGGCAAGAAATCAATTGTTATGATTTCTCCACCATTATTTGAAACAATATCATACCCGACAATATCTTCAATTTTATAATCAGAGCCTTTTACTAAAATATCCGGTTGTATTAATCTGATTAAATTATATGGTGTGTCTTCATCAAAAAGGATAATCGCATTTACAAAGCTTAATGATGCCAGAACAATTGCCCTTGAATTTTCATCATTAATTGGTCTGTGTATTCCCTTTAATCTTCTTGCTGAATTATCAGTATTTAAGCCAATGATAAGAATATTGCCAAAATCCGCTGCCTTAGATAAATATTCAATATGACCGAGATGAAGAATATCAAAACAGCCATTTGTAAAAACTACTTTTTTTTCGGCAAATCGCCAAATAGCTACTTGTCTTTCAATAGATTCACTAATAAATATTTTTGATTTGATGATGTCAAGTTTTTTCATGAAAATATCTTTTTTTAAGAAGGAAAAGCATAAAATATGAAAATGCTCCTAATACAATAACTAATATAGTTTGTGCAGTCCAGACAATTGTAGCAAAAGATGCTGCAGCAATTGCAGATATTCCATATAATTCAAAAAGTATCGCTTTTACAATAAAATGATATGCTCCTATTCCGCCAGGTACAGGAGCAACAATGCCAAGGCTGCCGAGAGCCAGAACTGTAATTCCATCAATAACTGTTAAATGGGAAGTAGCTTTAATTGCAAAAAAACATATATAAGTCATTAAAAAATACATTAACCAGATAATAAAAGTATGAAACAAAAAAGCCCATTTTTGCTCCATTCTTTTTATTGTCTTAATCCCATTTAAAAAACCATTAATAAGTTCTTTAAGCTTAATATAAAATGATAAATGCTTTATTTTATTTTTATAACGCTTAATAATCAATAATAAGGAAATAATAATAATAATAATTACAGAAACCGTAAATATTATTAAGCTGAAATTATTTGAAAATTTAGATGATAGCGGGATAAATAAATATTTGTTGACAAAAACACCTACTAAATTTAATTGAAAGACTATTACAAAAAAAATTATTAATATTAGTATTAACAGATCGAATATTCTTTCAGATATTACAGTTCCTATTAATGAATTAACAGGTATTTTGTTATTTTTACCAAGCACACCGCAACGTGTTATCTCGCCGATTCTTGGGATTGCAAGGTTAGCAAAATAACCTACCATCACTGCATAAAAAGTAGTAATGGTTTTTGTTTTATATCCCAATGAATTAATCATAATATTCCATCTCATAGCCCTGCTAATATGACTAATAATTGCAAATACAAAGCTGAGCAGTATCCAGGAATAATTTGCATTCTTTATTTCATTGACTACGGAATTTATCTCTAACTTTCTGAAAACAAGCCATAATAAACCTATTCCAATTAAAAGAAAGAGTAAATATTTTAGTATTGATATTATTTTCCTTTTCAAAAAATTAGTTTAATTTATTTTGATTATCAGGGAAAATTATGATTGGATTAAATTTTTTAGCTTCTTCGAAATCCATCATTGCATATGAAACAATAATTATTTTATCTCCAACAGCGCCTTTTCGGGCAGCAGCTCCATTAAGAGAAATAATACCCGAGCCTCTATTACCTTTTATAACATAAGTTTCCAAACGTTCACCATTATTAATATTATATATATGAACTTTTTCGTTTTCAATAAGATTTGCAGCTTCCATCATATCTTCATCAATGGAAATACTTCCAATATAATTCAAATCCGATTGAGTTATTGTTGCCCTGTGAATCTTTGATTTTAAAATTTCTATTTGCATAATGCCGCAAAGTTAATAAAATAAAATAATATTATCTATCAAACGAACTTTTCCTAAAAAAACTGCAATACAAGCAATCATCTTATTGCTTTCTGTCCAGGTTTTTAAAGGTAAAAGGGTTTCTGCATCAACTATTTCAAAATATTCTAATTTTAATAATTTATTCTTATTTATACGTTTAGCAACAATTTTTTTTAACTCGTTTATTGGAATAAAACCAGCATTAATTTTTGCAAATTTTAAAGTAGTATATATAATTGGAGCTATTTTTCTTTCTTTAGGAGATAAACGTGCATTTCTTGAACTCATTGCCAAACCGTCATCTTCTCTTTCTGTTGGACAAGGGATTATTTCAACAGGAATTTCAAATTTCTCAATAAGTTTTTGAATTATTAATAACTGCTGGTAATCTTTTATTCCAAAATAAGCCCTGTCAGGTTCAATAATTGAAAACAGTTTTTTTACAACTATTGCAACTCCATTAAAATGACCGGGTCTGTATTTTCCTTCCAATATTTCATCTAAATACCCTAAGTCAAATTCAGTAGTATCAGGTTGGGGATACATTTCTCCATTTGAAGGGTTAAACAACAGATCACAATTTTCTTTTTCTAATTTATCAATGTCATTATTTAAATCTCTTGGATATTTCTCAAGATCTTCATTATTATCAAACTGGGTAGGATTAACATAGATGCTACATATTATAAAATCGTTATCTTTTCTTGCATCTCTTATTAATGAAAGATGACCTTCATGTAAAGCACCCATTGTGGGAACAAAGCCTATTGACATATTTTTCTGCCGAATATTACTTAAAATAGTTTTGGTTTCTTCAATAGTATTGACAATTTGCATATCAGGTTATTTTTATACAATTATTGTAAAATTAATTCAAATATTTTAATTCTATTAAAATATCTTTTTTGGTAACCAAATCACCTTCCTTAATATTAATTTGCATAATAATTCCATTGATAGATGATATAATATCGTTTTTCATTTTCATAGCCTCAAGAATCAATAATTTATCACCAATTTTTACCTTTCGTCCTTTTTTAACATAAATTTTACTTATTTTACCGGGAATAAAAGCGGTGATCTTTGTTAAATCATTTTTTTGATATTGTTGTCTTAATAGAAATTTATTTGTCAGGAAAGTTTTATATTTAATATTTTCAATATTTAATGTTTTATAAATTATTTTTTTTTCTTCCATAATTTCAATTTATTGACTGTTATAAATATAAATTATTGTATTAATTAAATTAAAATTAAAATGGTGGAATACCATGTTTTTTCTTAATACGAATTTCAGTTTTATGATTTGAAATTTCAAGAGCATGAATCAAAAAATGCCTTGTTTCGTTTGGTTCAATAACAGCATCAATATAACCATAGGCAGCAGCCACATAAGGATTTGCAAATTTTTTCTTATATTCCTTAATTTTTTGCTTACGCATTTCATCAGGGTTTTCAGCATTTTTTATTTCATTTTTAAAAATAATATTTGCAGCACCATCAGGTCCCATTACAGCGATTTCAGCATAAGGCCATGCAAATACAAAATCAGCTTTTAAATGGTGAGAACACATTGCTATATAACCTCCGCCATAGGCTTTACGCAAAATAACAGTAATTTTAGGTACTGTTGCTTCTGAATATGCGTAAAGAACTTTTGCACCATGCCTGATAACTCCGGCATGTTCCTGTTCAATTCCTGGAAGGTAACCCGGAAGGTCAACTAATGTAACCAAAGGAATATTAAAAGCATCGCAATATCTGACGAAACGAGCAGCTTTGTCAGATGAATCAATATCCAAAACACCTGCCATCACTTTAGGCTGATTAGCGACAAAACCTACAGTTTGACCACCTAATCTTGCAAAGCCTATTACAATATTTGCAGCAAAATGTTTCTGTATTTCAAAAAATTCCGAGTCATCACAAATTGCTTTTATAATATCACAAACATCATAAGGTTGTCTCGTATCAGTTGGTATTATATTATCAATTTTAAATACTCTTGTTTTTGGAGGTTTTGAGGGAAAGGAGTCAGCTTTTTTTTCATTATTCCATGGGATAAAGCTTATCAAATGTTTTATCTGATCAAAACATTCATCTTCACTCTCTGCAAAAAAATGTGCATTTCCTGTAATTTCAGCATGTACGCGTGCACCACCTAATTCTTCCATTGAAACTTCTTCTCCAAGCACTGTTTTAACGACTTCGGGACCTGTAATAAACATTTTTGATACTTTGTCAACTACAAATACGAAATCGGTTAATGCGGGGGAATAAACAGCTCCTCCTGCACAGGGTCCTAAAATAACCGATATTTGTGGAATAACACCTGACGCCTGTGTATTTCTGTAAAAAATTTCTCCGTAACCTGCCAATGCATTAACTCCTTCCTGGATACGCGCTCCCCCGGAATCGTTAATTCCAATTAATGGAACTTTCAGTTTTAAAGCATGGTCCATAATTTTAGTTATCTTTTTTGCATGCATCCAACCAAGAGAACCTCCTGCTACAGTAAAGTCCTGGGCATAAATACATACAGGATGACCGCTTAATATTCCTGTTCCGGTTATAACACCGTCACCAGGAAGATATTTTTTGTCCATATCAAAATCTTTTCCTGCATGCTTAACAAAAAGATCATATTCATGAAAAGTTTTCGGATCAAGAATGGCAATAATCCTTTCGCGGGCTGTCATCTTACCTGTTGCCTTCTGCTTCTCTATTGCTTTTGACCCCCCACCTTTTAGGGCATCCCGCATTCTTTTCTTTAAATCAGTTGTTTTTTGTTTTAACGTCATAATTTAATTTTTTTTCATAATGAACTCAGGTTAAAATACCTTTACACTTTAAAACAAACAAATTTCGACAAACAATATTATTGCAAAATTAATTAAATTTAAAACAAAGCAAAAAAACATACCATTTAGAGTCTGTCCATAATATCCGATTTTTTATAGCGTCGTCCCTACGGGATTTTTTCAACCCCCTTATTATCACCCCTGACTGCCGTCAGAGGTTACAAATAATTCGTCGCTATGCGACTTTATGAACCAACACTATTTAAATATCACCATAGTAATTCCATGCCCACCCTTTTCAATATGTTGGTCTTTAAATTTTTTAATTTCTTGAATAGTCTGTAAATACTCACGAATAATATTTCGCAAAATACCATCGCCTTTACCATGTAAAATGTTTACTTCACGAATATTCAGCAAAATTGCGTCATCAATATACCGTTTTACAATACTTAAAGCTTCATCAGCTCTTTTACCCCTGACATCAATTGACAACTTGAAATTTGCCAGCTTTTCATTCAGATCATTAATTATATTTCCATACGAACTTTTATTTTGACCTTTCTTTTTATTATGAATGTCCTTTTTACTTACTTTTTCCAATTTATGTAAAGGTGTTTTAAATTTAACAGAATTAAATGTTATAACGGCTTCCTCATCAAAAATTTCAATAACTTCACCTATTGTGTCCATATCAGTAATTCTTACTATATCACCTTTATTAATTTGTGTTATTTCCGGTTTATCTTCTGAATTGTTTTGTTTATTCTGTTTTTTTAAATCTCCTTTTGATTCTTTGGTTAATAAGGGGTGAGTTTTTTTGAGTTTTTCTTTATAATCTTTTAATTTTTTTCTTAGCATTTTTGTTTTTTCCTTTGCTGCCTGATTTTCCCTTATTTCCTTGATAGTGTTTTCAATTAAGCTGTTGGAACTTGCTAATAATTCTTCAGCATCTTCTTTTGCTTTATAGATTATTTCATTTTTTGAACTCTCAAGTTCCTGTGTCAGTCCCTCATATTTATCAATCAATTCTGATAGAAAATCATCAGCAACTCTGAATTGAGTCTGTTTTTTTGTAAGTTGATGTTTTTCAATTTCAAGTTGTTGTAATTGTTTATCAAAATCCAATTGGGTTTTACCTGTTTTTAGTGATGCATTTTTCAGAATATCATTCGGAAACCCGATTTTTTTTGCTATTTCAAAAGCAAATGAACTTCCTGGTATGCCTATTTTCAATTGATAAAGAGGTTGCATATTTATTGTATCAAATAGCATAGCTCCATTAATAATACCATTACTTTCTTTAGCAAGCAATTTTAAATTTGCATAATGAGTAGTAACAACACCAAATGCTTTTTTTTCATTGAGATTTTCCAGCACTGCTTCGGCAATAGCTCCGCCAAGCTGAGGTTCTGTCCCTACACCCAATTCATCAATAAGAAAAAGAGTTTTTATTGTAGCTTGCTTTAAGAAATATTTCATATTTAATAAATGAGAGCTGTATGTACTCAAATCATTTTCCAATGACTGTTCATCTCCAATATCTATGAAAATATCCTTAAAAATTCCTAATTCAGAGGTTTCTTTTAAAGGTATTAATAATCCTGATTGAAACATATATTGCAATAAGCCAATGGTTTTTAAGCATACTGACTTGCCCCCGGCATTTGGACCTGAAATTATTAAAATACGATTTTTTTTATTTAATTTTATATTTAAGGGTTGAATTTTTTTATTTTGTGCTTTATGCGACAGATATAATAACGGATGTAAAGCATCAAACCAATCAATTAGAGTTTCATTATTTAAAACAGGCTTTACAGCTTTAATACTGATTGCAAATTTTGCCTTTGCACGAATAAAATCAATTAAACCGAGAAAGTGATATGAATTTTCCAATTCTTCAATTTGAGGACGGATATAATCAGTAAAATCTAATAAAATTTTAATAATTTCTCTCTTTTCTGCATTTTCAAGTTCACGGATTTCATTGTTTATTTCAAAAATTTCTGCAGGCTCTATATAAACTGTCTGTCCTGTTGATGATTCGTCATGAATAAAACCTTTTATTTTTCTTTTATTAGCAGCGGATATTGGAATAACGAGTCTTCCGCTTCTTATGGTAGCTTCTGTATTATCTGTTGTCCAACCCGATTTTATTGCAAAATTAAGTGCCTTTTTAATTTTATTATCAACAACAGATTGTTTGGAAATAAGCCCGGTTCTTATGTCTTTTAATTTTTTAGAGGCATTATCCCTGATCTTTCCTTTATCATCAATAATACGATCTATTTGAATTAGGATTGACTTATCTAATTCAATTTTATTTGCAAGTTCTTTAAGGAAAGGATATTTTTTCTCATCAATTTTTTTTATAAAATAAATACAATCGGAAATTGTTTTTAAAGAAGATTTTAAATCAAATAGCATTTCCAGTTGTATAAAAGTTCCTTCAATTTTTATTCTTGAAAGTTCGGGGGTTAAATCAAAATAGTTTTGCGAGGGGAAAGCATTTTCCATTAAAAGAATTTGCCTGAATTCGTCAACCTGATTGATTAATTTGTTTATTAAATCGTAATTGGAAGAGAATTTAATTTTATCCACAGATTTTTCGCCAATAGAACTAAGGCAAAGCTCTTTTAAAAGGTTTCTGATTATATCAAAACCGATTTTATATTCAAAATTTTCAGGATAAATCACCGTGCAAATTTAGTATTTTAAATTTGAAAAGAGAGACTACGAGGTTGTATTAATTAATGTCTATCCGTAAACTCTTATTTTTTTATTCAAAATCTCGTATTCTTTTATAACATACTTATTTTATCAATAAAATTTACCATATACAATGGCAAAGACATAAGTTTATATTCAATTTGTTTTATTGAATTACCCATTTTTACTATTGTTTTCACATCTGACAAACCTGGCAAATCAGAATTAAACCGGATAGCAAATTCTTTTTGTTTTTCCGACATAA
>JAIOSH010000287.1 GCA_021107685.1 Bacteroidales bacterium
AACAGGTAGCTCAGGTTATTATAACGGTGATTTTAGCCTGAATGGACAAGTTGATAATGTTGACAAAAATGATTACTGGATTCCTAATAGCGGATTCGGAACTCCCGTAAGTACACAATGGTAAAAACCTAACACAATTCAAGATTAATAAATATAAAAAGAGTTATGCCATTGGCATCCCTATTGGATATGTTAAATGTTATACGTTATTATACTAATCCAACATCTTTTTCATCAATATCTTAATAGAATAAAACCTCGTAGTTATATCGTTAAAATTTTGTTTTTTTACATTTTAAAAGCAACATTCACAAAAAAAAATCCTAATTTTGTTAGTGATTTGTTTTATCCTGCAATAGTATATATTTGTTTGACCCAAAGGAATGTTTAATAAATATATCCAATTTTCACAAAATAATTACTTTTATGCTAACCTGCTAAAAGCTTATCAAATAACTCAGGATAAATACCCAATTTGTGATGGAGGCTATATTAAAATAAAAAATGATAATGATACAGAAAAACTTAACGGATTATCAAGAATTCATTTGGAAAAAGATCCAGGGAAAACAATACATGAATTTAATTTTAAATTTTAAAATCCAAAATATTATATATCTTATGGTATTATTTTTATTATTTTCTTGTAATACAAATAAAACCGATACAAGCTTAGTTATAATCAAAGGGAAATTCGAAAATCATAAAAACAAAAAAATCCTTTTTGAAGAATTAGATATTAGAGATATAAAGCCGGTTGATTCGACAATAACCGATAAAAACGGGAATTTTCATTTTAAAATTGAACTTCCTGAAACAGGTTTTTATATTTTAAGGATCAGTAAAAATAATTTTATCCCTTTATTATTGGAAAAAGGTGAAATTATTGAAATCAACTCTGATGCAACTCAAATTGCTGATGACTATGTATTAAAAGGATCAAACGGCACACAACTTTTAAAAGAATTTGAATTATACACTAAAAATAATGAAAAAAAAATTGATTCTTTAGGGCGGATTTTTATAGATAGTAAGTATGAACCGGATTTTTTAATGATCAGAAATTCGCTTGATTCAAATTATAAAGTGATATTTAAAGAGCAACAGGAATTTGTAAAAAATTTTATTGAAAGAAATATTAATTCATTGGCTTCACTAATAGTTATTAATAAAAAATTAAAGAGGGCTATTGTTTTAGATAAAGAAGATGATTTTGAATATTTTGAAAAATTAGACAAATGTTTAATAAAAAAATATCCTGACAATAAACATGCTTTAGACCATCATATAAGAGTAGTAGAACTTAAACGAAAGCGTATAGAAAAAGAATTAGCAGAAAAAAAATTGGCAACAGGCACTCTCGCACCTGATATCGTTCTAAATGATACAAGCAATAAACCTGTTGCTTTATCATCTTTAAATGGCAAATTTGTCATAATTTATTTTTGGGCTGCATGGGATGCTAAGTGCAGACAGGAAAACCCTAAAATTGTAAAACTGTATAATAAATTCAAACATAAAGGTCTAAAAATTTATGGTGTATCTCTTGATAAACATAAAAAAATATGGACAGGAGCTATAAAATTAGATAAACTTGATTGGATACAGGTAAGTGATCTTAAAGGTATTAATTCACCTGTTGTTAAGCTTTATAATATTCCAAAAGACTTACCCTGTTTCTATTTACTTAATAAGGAAGGAAAAATAATTACTAAATCTTCAGATATAAATTCTTTAAATAAACATATTAATGAAATATTAATGAAAATGTAAAAAATTATTTAAATTTGAATAAAATTTAACATCCCCATTAAATTGAAAAAAGATAATAAAAATTCACCAAAAAAGAAAATTTACTTTGTTTCCGATTGTCATTTCGGTATTCCTGATTATAAAACCAGCTTAAAACGAGAAAAATTATTCATTCAATGGTTAGACGAGATAAAAGCAGATGCCCGCGAAATTTATTTTATGGGCGATCTTTTTGATTTCTGGTTTGAATATAAAACCGTTATTCCAAAAGGATATACACGTTTATTTGGAAAACTTACAGAAATCATTGACTCAGGAATACCTGTTCATTTATTCAGGGGAAACCACGACATTTGGGCTTTTGATTATCTGCGTAAAGAATTGAATATAAATATACACCGCAAGCCATTAATAAAAGATTTTAATAATAAGCGATTTTTTTTAGCTCATGGCGATGGTCTTGGAAAAGGAGATAAAGGATATAAATTCTTAAAAAAAATATTTGAATCACAATTAAATCAGTGGCTGTTCAAATGGATACACCCTGATATTGGTACACGTATTGCATTATACTGGTCAAAAAGAAGCCGTTATGCAAATATCAATAAGGTGGAAAAAACAAATGGTATGGAAAAAGGAATTAAAAGGCTGAGTAATTATTGTAAAGAAATATTAATCAAGGAAAAACATATTGATTATTTTATTATGGGGCATATACATTTACCTGTTATAACTAATATTACTGAAAAAAGCAAATATATCAGCCTCGGTGACTGGCTTACTAATTTTTCCTATGCTGTTTTCGATGGAAATAATGTTGAATTAAAATTTTATAAGAAATACCTATCTCCATAATAATCATACAGATTTATATGGAAAATCCCAAATTTTCAATCTGTCCTTGCAACTGTCTAATACTAAAATTACCAGTATATACTCAAAAACTCCCTTAAATGCAAATGCCTGATACCCTTATAAGTATTTCCCTGAAATTCATCCATCGAAACCACGTATTTCTGGTAGTTGTCTTTAATCTTTAATATATTTCCTGAAGTGATATTGATTTTTATCCGGCATAAATGACATTTTTTGCAAAAACACAAATTATATTACTTATACATTACAAATTTTATATTTATTTTTATTTTATCATGTATATTTGACAAAATTATATCTTTTAATCATAACAATGTACATATTTTCGTAAATAAGATAAAAATTTAAACAGCCTCTTATATTTATTAAAATTATTATCTTTGTTTTTTTAATCTTTAAAAACTTATAAAAATGAAACACCTGAAAATTTCTCTCAGTATTATCATAGTGTTATTAATAAATAATATTTTATTTGCTCAAAAACAATTTGATCATTTATGTTCGCATAAACACACTTTTTCTACTTCTGATATAGGTGATACTTTAGATGCTTTACATTATGATATCTATTTAGATGTACTTGATTTTTCAGGTCATATTATTAATGGCTATACTGATGTAAGCATAACTCCCAAAATTAATAACTTGAATAATATATCTCTTGAACTGTTGGAATTATCTGTTGATTCGGTTTTTATTGATGGTAATATAATTCCATCTTTTACATATAATAATAACCTCATACAAATACCGCTTTCAAACCCTATTAATATAGGAGATATAATAATAGTACGTATTTATTACCATGGAGTGCCTTTTCATGAAGATTGGGGTGGTTTTCATTTTTCAGGTGAATATGCTTTTAATTTAGGTGTTGGCTTTGTGTCGGACCCTCACAATCTTGGAAAAGCATGGTTTCCTTGTATTGACGATTTTAAAGACAGGGCAACTTATGACTGCTATATAACTGTTGATGAAGATAAAATGGCTGTTTGCGGAGGAACTTTAATATCAGTAACAAATAATGGCAATAATACCAAAACCTGTTATTGGCAGCTTGTCAATACTATTCCTACATATCTTGCTTCTGTTGCTGTTGGCGAGTATGCTGTTGTTGAAGATATTTATAATGGAATAAATTATGATGTTCCTGTTGAAATTTATGTCAGACCTTCTGATACTGTAAAAGTCCCCGGAAGTTTTCTTCATTTAAATGATATATTATTGATTTTTGAAGAGCATTTCGGTGCTTATCCATGGGAAAGGGTTGGATATGTCGGAACTGCCAAAGGTGCTATGGAACATGTTACTAATATTGCATATCCGAATTTTTGTATTGATAATTCTTTAACTTACGAATGGTTATATGCTCACGAATTATCCCACATGTGGTTTGGCGATAAGGTAACTTGTTCAACAGCAGGAGATATGTGGCTGAACGAAGGCTGGGCTGTTTTCTGCGAATCTTTATACAGAGAATTTCTTTATGGAAAAGAATTATATATAACAAATATGAGAGAACTCCATAAAGATGTTTTACAGGTTTGTCATACACCTTCAGGCGATGGAAGCTATCTGGCTTTATATGGTGTCCCGACTGAATATACTTATGGAATGACTGTTTATGATAAAGGAGCAACTGTAGTACATACAATCAGAGGTTATTTAGGTGACAGTATCTTCTTTAACACTGTTAAAGCATATTTAAATGAATTTGCTTATGATTATGCATCTTCCTTTGATATGCGTGATCTTATGACTAATTATACAGGTATTGATATGACAGATTTTTTTGATGCATGGATATTTACACCAGGCACACCGCATTTTGCAGTTGATTCTTTCAGCATATCTACTTATGGCTATGATTCGGAAGTAACTGTTTATATGAAACAAAAATATAAAGGTGCTGATTTCCTTGCTAATTCAAATATTGTTGAACTTACTTTTATGGATAATAACTGGAATACTTTTACTGATACTATACATTTCTCAGGTAAAACAGGTAGTTCTGTTATTCAGGTTCCATTTTCTCCTGAAATCGTTATGGCTGACCTTGATGCAAAGCTTTGCGATGCTACAACAGATTATGCACAGGTAATAAAATCTACAGGTGATAAAGAATTTCATGAAACATATTTTTGGTTAGAAGTTCAGGAAGTTACTGATTCTGCTTTTGTAAGGGTTGAACATAACTGGGTTGCTCCCGACAGCTTAAAAAATCCTGTACAAGGTTTAAGACTTTCCGACTACAGGTATTGGAAAATTGATGGTATATTCCCTTCCGGCTTCAATGCAACAGGTCGTTTCTGGTATAATAAAAACGGCTATCTTGATAATACTTTACTTACAAATCCTGAAGATTCTATTATAATTCTTTACAGACAAAATTCATCAGAAGACTGGCAATTTATTGACTTTTCACAAATCGGCATTTGGTCAATCGGTAGATTATATATTGATAACCTGCAAAAAGGTGAATACACCCTGGCTGTTTGTGATGATACTTTTGTAGGTATAAACAATAATTATAAGAATAACGCATCATTTTCCGTTTTTCCAAATCCTTCTGATGATATATTTAATATTAAATATAATATCACAGAAGAATCAATTATAAAAATTTTTAATACAAGCGGCAAATTAGTTGACAGCTTTGTTATTTCACCTTATAAGCAAAATGCTTGCTGGAGACCAACCAACTTGAGTGAAGGAATATATATTATGCAACTAAAAACTCTGAAGGACAAAATACTTGCTTCAAATAAAATTTTATATTTTAAGTAATAACGAACTAAAGTTCAATTTCTGGAGAACTATAAAATTAATACTTTATATATCAATGGATTTAGCTATTTTTGATTAATAAAAAAAAGTGAACAAAATTCATGGTTTTAAAAATAAAAACATAAGATTTAGATACAATACGATTTATAATATTAAACCGCCGAGACCGCAAAGAAACGCAAAAAATTTTGCGTTTTTTAGCGTGCTTAGCGGTTAATAGAATAAAAAACTAAAATAGAAAATAAAACTGCAAAAATTGATACTTTTTATTACATAAAATTAATAAAGGCTTGATAATCAATATCTGTTTCTTTTTTATTTTTAAAATTTTGCCGTTTTTAATAAATAGATAAACAGGGGTCTATAAAATAGAATATAAAAAGTCTCTGACCAAAGGAATAAAAAATGAATTATAAGAATCTGAGAAATATAGCAGGAAACCTTAAATATCAAAAGATTTAGCTATTTTTGATTATTTAAAAAACGTGAATTTTGTTCACGTTTTAAAAAAGTAAAAACATAATGTTGAAATCTATAAGGATTAATTTCATTTTATTATTAATCGTTTTCTGGGGATGCAGTCCGAATAAGATATATGAAAAAAAATATAAATTTGATAATTACTCATGGAATAGATTTAATAACCTGTATTTTGAAGTCCCGATTAATGATATAAAAAGCAATTACAATTTTTATCTTGCTATAAGGCATATTACTCAATATCCATATCGCAATTTAATGTTAAACCTCACAATAAATACACCTTCAGGTGAAATAAGATCAAAAGAATATGATTTGAGATTGCGGGATAAAGATGGGAAGTTAATAGGTGATGGTATGGGCGATCTATGGGATATATCTTTCCCTTTAAGAAAAGATTTTAAATTTTCAAAAAAGGGAATATGTAAATTTGAAATAGAAAATAAAATGACAAAGATAGAAACCCCTGGAATTATTGAAATCGGGCTGATTGTTAAAAAGGCTGATTAGTGTTTGTCCATAAAGTCCACCTTAAGAAATATTTTAGATTTAAGAATTTAGATTTAAAAATTTATACATTTAAGATTCTCATTGTAACGTTTTAATATGATTAACAGGAAATTCAACGCAGACAGGTCTATCGACGCTGTCTAATTTGATGAAATAA
>JAIOSH010000114.1 GCA_021107685.1 Bacteroidales bacterium
CTTGGTTTATTAATAATTGACGAAGAGCAAAAATTCGGTGTGTCAACAAAGGAAAAACTGAAACAATTAAAAGTAAATGTTGATACGCTTATACTAACAGCCACACCTATTCCCCGCACATTACAATTTTCATTGATGGGGGCAAGGGATTTATCAATAATTAATACACCACCTCCAAACAGGTATCCTATTTTAACCAAAATTCATAGTTTTAATGAGGATATTATCAGGGATGCAATAAATTATGAAGTATCAAGAGGCGGACAAGTGTTTTTTGTTCATAACAGGATTCAAAATATTGAAGAAGTAGCAGGAATGATCCAACGTTTTTGCCCTGATGTCAAAATAGCTATTGCACACGGACAAATGGAAGGCACAAAGCTTGAAAAAATTATGCTTGCTTTTATTGAAGGTGATTACGATGTGTTGGTTTCAACTACAATAATTGAATCAGGACTGGATATACCTAATACAAATACTATCATTATTAATAATGCACAAAACTATGGTTTAAGCGATTTGCACCAGCTAAGAGGCAGAGTTGGAAGAACCAATAAAAAGGCATTTTGTTATTTGTTGTCTCCTCCTTTTTCGGTTTTAACCGATGAAGCCAGGAAAAGATTAAAAGCTATTGAAGAATTTTCAAACTTAGGAAGTGGATTTAATATTGCTATGCGGGATTTGGATATCAGAGGTGCCGGAAATATTCTGGGGGCTGAACAAAGTGGTTTTATCTCGGAAATCGGCTTTGAAATGTATCATAAAATTTTGAATGAAGCTATTCAGGAACTTAAAGAAAGTGAGTTTAAAGAAATATATAAAGATGAGCTTCAAAAAAAATATGTTAAAGATTGTATCATTGAAACCGACCTTGAAATTTTAATTCCTGATGACTATATTGCTAATATTACTGAGAGAATGAGTTTATATAAAGAACTTGATAATATTGAAACAGAAGAAAGTTTAATTGATTTTCAAAAGCGATTGACTGACCGTTTTGGACAGATTCCTCCACAAACCGAAGAATTATTATATACTATACGACTTAGATGGCTTGCCGGAAAAATTGGTTTTGAGAAAATTGTTTTAAAACAAAATAAAATGATTGGCTATTTTGTGAGACATCAGGAATCAGGTTATTATCAATCTCATCAATTTACTACTGTTTTAGAGTTTATAAAATCTAATATGAGAAAATGCAGGATGAAAGAAAAAAATAACAAACTGAGCTTGAGTTTTGATAATATTAGGAGTGTTAATGAAGCGATTAAGGTTTTGTTGCCTATACACAGCACTTGATTTTTTTATTTTTGAATTTCGATTAAAACCCTATTACGTTAGCTTGCTTACCATTGTCAATAAGCTTCTTATAATCCATTGCTTTATTCAAGTTTACCTGAAACTTTGAATTTATTTACAATATTTTCAAGTTCACTTGAAAATATTTATATTTGCAAACAGGAGGTTTGCCGGAACTTTTAAGCTTTGCCGATTCCGAAATTCAACTTACATGAAAGTGATTTATAAAATTACATATCCGAACGGAAAAATATACATCGGAAAAGACCTAACTGACTGTATAAACTACTTTGGAAGCGCAAGCAGCAAACTGATTGAGAAAGATTTTAACCGTTCTCAACGAAAAGACTTTAAAATTAGAAAAGAAATTATTTGGGAAAGTAGTTCTGCAACTGATAAAGAAGTAAATCAGAAAGAAATATATTATATTCACGAATATTCTTCAAACAACCCAGAAATTGGTTATAATCAATGGCCAAAGTTTAAACAGAAAAAAGAAATAAAAAAATGAATAAGAATCATATCGAAGAAGTAAAAAAAATACTAACTGAGTGGAACCCACTCGGTGAATATGCCAATCAGATTTCAGATCTAAACAATTATGAAACTGAAGCAATTGACATATTGTTCTACCTTGACAGTAAAAGTTCCATTGAAAGAATTAGTAAAATGACAACAGAAGTTTTGTCCCAAGCGTTTAGCATTAACATTAATCCAAGTGAATCTCGAAAATGTGCTGAAAAAATAAGACGAATATTAATAATGAATAACGAACCCCGGTACACTTAGTTACAGGGCAGGCACTGAATATCGAACATTGAAGTAAAAAAACAGATACTTAACGATTTATTCTTCTTCCTTTACCAAATAAACATAAACCGGGAAATGATCGCTATATCCATTTAAATAAACACCTCCGGCATGGGTTCTTAATGGATAGCCTTTATAAGGTCCTTCTTTTTGAAGTAAAAAGCTTTTATTAAAAATTTTTGCTTTATAAAATTTATATGAACTTTTATTTTCATCAATAAAAGCCCTGCTTAGTATAATTTGATCAAACATATTCCACGAATCCCTGTATGCCAGCGAGCCTGCACCATTTTTATATAATTTATACATTGGATTATATAGCTCATCATTTGCAAGTTCCTCAACTTTGCCTTTAGTCCGTAAATGTTCTTTAACACTCGGATTTGTAGGGTCATCATTCAGGTCGCCCATGACAATAATTTTGGCATTTTTATCGGTTTGTAAAATTGAATCCACAATAGAACGGCAAAGGACAGCCGCAGCATTTCGTTTGGGACGGCTTTTTTTTTCTCCGCCTCTTCTTGATGGCCAATGGTTTACTATAAAGTGCATTGGTTCCCCGTCAAAAATACCTGAAACTAAAAGTTGGTCTCTTGTAAAAAAATTTGTGTCTCCCTCCATTTTTAATGTGTAAGATTTTGATCGTGTTACTTTAAAATATTCGGGTTGGTAAAGTAAAGCAACGTCCACCCCTCTTTTATCAGGGGAATCATAATGAATGATCTTGTAATTGTGGGATTTTAATTTTTCGGTTTTTACAAGGTCTTCCAAAACTATACTGTTCTCTATTTCCGAAACGCCTAAAATCGCAGGACCATCAGGAGTTACGTCTGTTCCAATCAGGGCTATTACTTCTGACAGCTTTTCCAATTTATTATAATATTTTTCCGAATTCCATTTTTTACTTCCTACGGGTGTATATTCCGTATCCTTAACGTCCTTAGTATCTATGGTGTCGAAAAGATTTTCAATATTATAAAAAGCAATGCATGCAACTTTGTAATTTTTATTGTCCTGTGCATTGAGAATAAAACTATAGGTTAAAAAAATCAGAACCCAAAATAAATTTTTGATTTTCATGTGTTTATTTTTTTGTAATTAATTGACGTCTATCTATTTGTATTTTTCGGGAAAACTTATTATCAGAAATTAGAAATTATTAACAATTAAATTGCAAAAATACAGAATTTAAATACTGAACTCCAAAAGAATTACAAAATTTTCAAGGTGTTTGTTATTTATCAAATTTGAAATTTGTCTTTCATCTGAATAATTTTATATAATTTTGTTAAGAATTATTCGGATTGAACCTTTATAAATAATCAGATATTATTATGATAGTTGATATTTTCATTCCTTGCTTTATTGACCAGATTTATCCTCAAACAGGCTTAAATATGATAAAAGTCCTTGAAAAATTTAATGTAAGTGTGCATTTTAATACTAATCAAACCTGTTGTGGTCAAATGGCATTTAACAGTGGTTTTTGGGATGAGGCAAAAGCTATGGGTGAGAAATTTATTAATGATTTTCCTAATAACAGACCTGTTGTTGGCCCTTCTGCTTCATGTGTGGGTTTTGTAAAAAATTATTATTCAAAATTATTTCATAATACTGCCTTGCATAATGAATATAAACAGCTTAAAAAAAATATTTATGAATTTACTGATTTTTTAGTAAATGTATTGAAAGTTCAGGATGTTGGTGCAACATTCAATCATACTGTTACTTATCATGATTCCTGCGCTGCTCAGAGAGAAATCGGGATTAAAGACGAACCCCGGATATTGTTAAAACATGTAAAAGGACTTGAACTGATAGAAATGAGAGACACTGATGTATGCTGTGGCTTTGGCGGAACTTTTTCAGTTAAACACGAACCAATTTCAACAGCAATGGCAGAGCAAAAAGTGCAAAATGCCCTTGATACAGGTGCTGAATATATAATCTCCACAGATTCATCCTGTCTGATGCATCAATATGGATACATTAAAAAACATAAAATCCCCTTAAAAATTATGCACATTGCTGATGTACTGGCATCAGGATGGTAAAAACCTGTTAATTTGTTATCTTCAAGTCAGGAAAAAATTGAACGATAAAGAGAATATCGAATATTGATTAACGAATAATGATTTTAGAAGTTAATAAATCTAAAATCGTTAACCTGTGCTGAGCGAAGTCGAAGTATCAGTGTTCGGTGTTCGGTGTTCGATATTCAAAAAAGACAAATGAAAAAGGCCAGAAGATAATAAAGGCTCATAGCCAAACCGATATTTTTACTTTTTTATATTGAACTCAATTATGAAATTTATATCTAAAGCATGGAAATACCTTATTAGCTTTTTTATTGAGCAAATTATCGAAAAAACAAATAGCGAAATCAATCCTGTTATTGAAGTAAATTTTGTAAATGGTCGTTATGTCCTGAATTCAAAAATCGCAAATTATTCTTACGGTGGTTTGCATAAAGCCTTTCAAAAAGCCTTTCAGAAAATTAATATTAAGAATAAAAAATTCAATAATGTTTTAATACTTGGCTTTGGAGCAGGAAGTGTTGCATCTATCTTACAAAATGAATATAAAATTAATTGTAAAATTGTTGGCATTGAAAAAGATTCAAAAATAATTGAAATAGCAAATAAATATTTTATTGATGATACTTTCCGTGAATTGACACTTCATTGTATTGATGCTTATGATTTTATAATGAACAGCAATGAATCTTATGATTTAATTATTATGGATGTATATATTGATAATAATGTTCCTGAAAAATTTGAAAAAGAACAGTTTTTGAAAAATTTGAAAAATGCTTTAAACAAAAATGGAATGATTCTTTTTAACAAATTAGTCTATGATAAATCATCAGAAAATTCAGCCATTGAACTTTTAAAACATTTTAATACAATATTTGGAAAAACCGAACTATACAAAATAAAAGGAGGTTGGATAAATTGGATGCTGTTTTATTAAAAATAATTTGTAACTTTGATTATTTTAATTGACAGATTTTTTATTAATTTTGTTTAATATGAAAAAAATCAATATAACATATTTCACAAAATTTATCTTTTTATATGTATCATTGCTATTTGCTTTTTCGCTCAACGGTCAGGTCTTTATTAATGAGATATGCTCAAAAAATGCCCAGCTTTTTACTGATGAAGATAATGATTTTGAAGATTGGATTGAGCTATACAATAATGATATTTTACCTGTAAATCTTTTAAACTGGTCAATATCTGATGATATTTCAAATATTGACAAATGGACTTTTCCCGAAATCTTTATCCCGCCTAAATCATACCTGACAGTTTTTGCTTCCGGAAAAAACAGGAAACATGTGATTGACCATTGGGAAACTGTTATCTATGCTGAGGAGATTTGGAAATACAGGATGCCTTCATCAGAACCTGAAGATAACTGGATGAACCTGAATTTTAATGACTCATTATGGTTAGAAGGCATTGGGGGCTTTGGCAGAGGCGATGGTGATGATAATACGATTTTACCCGATACTGTTGCAACTGTTTATCTCAGGAAAAAATTTACAATAATTGATACATCTAAAATTAGTGTAGCACTTTTACATGTTGACTATGATGACGCTTTTGTAGCTTATTTAAATGGTGTTGAAATAGCACGGGATAATATCGGTTACCCTGGCAAACCTCCCAAATTTGATGATTATGCTTATGATGTTCACGAAGCTAAAATGTATAAAGGTTTATTACCTGATGAATTTAAAATAGATATAAATTTACTAAAATCTATTCTTATTGAAGGTGAAAATATCTTAGCTGTCCAGGCACTTAATGCGTGGAATAATCATGGAAATTTTTCAATAATTCCATTTCTTTCATTTGGTATAAACGATAATTCTTTTACATATTATGTTGTTCCCCCCTGGTTTATGCAAACAAATTCCTTTTTACATACTAATTTTAAATTATCAGGAAATGGTGAAGAAATCATCATTTGTGATTCTGATTTAAATATTATTGATCATAAAGAATTTCCTTATTTACAGGCTAATCATTCCTTTGGCAGGTATCAGGATGGAGCTTCGGCCTGGGTTATTTTTAAAGAACCAACATCTAATCTATCCAATAATTCTTCAGTTGGTTTTACAGCTTATGCCGAAAAGCCGGAATTTTCTTTAATATCAGGATTTTATTCTAATCAGCAACAAGTGTCTATTATTAATAATTTACCGAATTCTGTAATAAGGTTTTCTCTCGATGGCAGTTGTCCTACTGATAGTTCTTTATTATATGAACAACCAATAGATATTGATTCAACTTTAGTTTTAAAAGCCGGTACTTTTCATAATGATTATTTGCCGAGTGATATTGAAACAAGCACTTATTTTATCAATGATTCTTCAAGTTTGCCTGTTTTTTCCATAAGTATTGACCCCAATGATTTATGGGATTGGTGCGCCGGAATTTATGTAATGGGTCCGAATGCAAATCCGAATTTTCCTCATTTCGGAGCTAATTTCTGGCAGGATTGGGAAAAACCTGCTCATATTGAATATTATGATAAAGAACAACATTTAGGTTTTAAGCAGAACATTGGTTTGAAAATTCATGGACACTGGTCAAGAGCCTATCCTATGAAAGGTCTGCGAATATTAGCTAAAGAACAATATGGAAAATCAGAAATTGATTACCAACTGTTTCCTGATAAAGAGATTTATAGTTTTCAAAGATTTATATTACGTAATTCGGGACAGGATTATAATATTACTCATTTCAGGGATGCTTTAATGCATAAGATTGTTCAAAATAAAACTCCTGTCGATATACAGGATTATCAACCTGCTATTGTTTTTATAAACGGAAAATACTGGGGTGTTCATAATATCCGTGAAAAAATTGACAGATACTATGTTAATGGAAATTATAATATTAATATTGATAGTATTGACCTGCTTAAAAACAATTATGAAATAGTTGAAGGAAATTACTATGATTATGCCAAAATGATTGATTATATTAAAAATACAGCCATTATTGATTCTATTGTCTATGATTCAATAAATGCTATGCTTAATATTGAAAATTATACAGATTACTTTATTTCTGAAATGTTTTATGTAAACCCCGACTGGCCTAATCATAATATTAAATACTGGAAATCTCATAACGATACATCAAGATGGAAATATATGATGACAGACCTGGATCCTGGTCTTGGGCTTTATTATTATCCGGCTAAAAACGAATTATACAGAATTTTACACGGAAATATTCTTTGGTGCGATAATCATACTATTTTAAGACGTTTGATTGAAAATATTAAATATAAACATTATTTTATTAATAGATATGCTGATTTATTAAATACAATTTTTAAACCTGAGAATATTATTTTTTTTACAAACAGAATTAGAAATGCAATAATGTGTGAAATGCAAAGGCATTTTAATAAATGGGGAGGTAATATGGAATTGTGGGAAAGCAATGTACAGAAAATATTGAATTTTGCAAATGAACGCCCCGGGTATGTCAGAACTCATATTCAGGATGAATTTAATCTTGAAAAACAAGTTGTTATCAGCCTTGAAGTAGATTCTACAGGAACCGGAAGTATTAAGATCAATACTATTATCCCTGATTCATTACCCTGGCAGGGTATTTACTTTAGTAATGTTCCTGTTGAATTAATGGCAATACCCGACTCAGGTTATTTGTTTTCACACTGGCAATCGAATTTGTATTTATACAATTCCGACACACTGAATAAAAATTTTATAATTAACCTTGATACAAATGATGTTTTTAAAGCCTTTTTTATTTTAAACACTATTATTCCCGACACATCAAAAATTGTTTTTAATGAAATTAATTATAAATCCGCCTCAAATTTGGATGCAGACGATTGGGTGGAGTTATATAATTATGATACAACAAATATTGACATTTCCGATTGGATTTTTAAAGATGGGAATGATGTCCATGAATTTCATATCCCTTCCCAAACAATATTAGACTCAGGACAATATCTTGTACTTTGCCGGAATTTTATAAAGTTTAATTCTGTTTACCCTGATGTTGAAAATGTTATTGGTGATTTTGATTTCGGATTAAGTAAAGAAGGAGAAACAATCAGGCTTTATGATAATAATGAACTTCTTGTAGTTACAGTTACATATTCCAGCGAATCACCCTGGCCTGATAGTGTTTGCGGAACAGGAAGAACATTAGAACTTGATGACCCTTATGAAGATTTAAATGATGGAACAAACTGGTTTGCAGGTTGTATTGGCGGGTCTCCCGGTCAGCCTTATACCGAATGTGATACAATTGGAATTGCTGAATATAGCAACAATGAAAATATTAGTGTAAAAATTTTCCCTAATCCTTTTTCAGAAACAGCTAAAATTTTAATTATTTCTAACAACTCAACTCATGTTGATTTTTATGTATATAATTCTTATGGCTTATTAAAATATCAAAAACCCGCTATAACATTATGCAAGGGTAAGAATATAATCTCTTTTAAAAAAGAAAATTTAACACCGGGAATTTATTTTTATCATTTTAAAGGCAATAATTTTATTGTTTC
>JAIOSH010000594.1 GCA_021107685.1 Bacteroidales bacterium
ACTTAATTTCTACCATTCATCACTATCTTCCAGCTTAATATCGTATAAATCATCTTCACTTAATCCATGCCACTTACATCCTTTTTTAGTACAGATATAAAAATCCAGCAACTTTGTTCTGGCAGAAATAGAAATTTTTGCGATTGGCGAGCCACACTTCCCGCACTTTTTATCAGTAACAATTAATTCAGAATCACAATGAAAACATTTTACATCCTTAATAGTCTTGTCCTCCGGAAGAAAAATAGTTGATCTTGACGTAAAAACATTTAGATAAGGGCTTAAAATCAAATACCCACTTTCACCATTTGTAATTTTCAATTTAAGCATATCGCCTTCAAGCAAGCTTTTTTTACAATAAGGACAATAAGCCTGAAGAAATGTTCCTGATTCAATAATTTCTTTTGTCTCATCTATCTCTTTTTTTATTGTTTTCTTTTCTGTTGTTGGTTTTAAAAAAGCTTTGCCACTAAATCCATATTCCTGATAAAGTTTATTTAATGCAATTGAAAGGTCTTCAAATTCAACAAAATGATTTTTACAGCCGCTTCTGGAACAAATGCTGACTTTTCCTCCCATATCAAGATAGAAAGGCACCATAGGAGCTCCACACGTTAAACATTCCGAATCAGATGTAATATGAGCATTACAGTGAGGACAGTAAAATTTTGCTATATTACCCGAAGGCAAATCAATATCAACAATATGATTATAACTGCCGTAAATGGAACTTAACCTGATAGTTCCTTTTTTATTGGAAATTTCAACTTTTAAACTGATGCTTGGTTCGTTGTCAACTAAATAATCTTTATTCATTAATGATTCTCCACAAACCGGGCATTTTAATTTTAATGATATAAGTTCATACATAATTATTCTTTTTTAATATTATAGAAAATTTTTATTCAACAATATTTTACAATATTAAAAAAAATATTACTAATACGACTTATTATTTTATTAATATTTTTGTAATTCAAAGCCAATAGGAATTCTTACCCACACATCAACAGATTTTCCTTTATATTTTCCGGGTTTGAATTTGGCTTTTTTAATAGCTTCAATAGCTGCATTATTAAGTATGGGTATTCCTCTGATTATTTTGGTTTCTGTAACAATTCCCTTTTTGTTAACTAATATTTTTACAATAACTTCTCCTTCAATCCCTTCATCCTTTGCCTCTTGCGGATAATTCGGTCTGATTTTACTCATAAGCTTGGGAGGTTCGTCACAAGGAGTGTATTTTTTTATTTGTGGTTTTTGCTCATCACGTACTGTTATGAGAATATCACCTGGAACAAAACCCCAGACATTTTTATATTTTACTAACCATGTTCTCTCATCTGAAAAATATTTATATGCATTTATGATCTCTCCTTTTGATATTGTTATATTCAGACTTTCTGAAGTAGGTGATGGTTCTGACTTCATATCCCTATCTTCAAGTAATTTCGACCTTATACCTTTGTCTATATTAATATTATATTTTTGGATGATATTTTGTTCCTGTTTTTTTAATGATTTTTCAATATCAAAAACCTGATTTATACTATCTGATTTAAAAGTATTAGTATCTATTGATTGAGTAAACACATTGTTTGTAAACAAGAATAATAAAATAGAGCAGATAAAGTATAATTTTTTCATGACAATAGAATTTTAGAGCAAGAAATTTTCTGCTAATATATAAAAAAAATTTAATAATTACAAAAAAAAATTTGTAATTATTCAGTTTGTGAAAAATACTAATAATTTCTGATTATTACGTTTTGCTATGATGAGATTTTACTGTTCTGCAACATGTTGTAAAATAGAATATTAGATATTTATAGATATTCATAGAAATTTGTAGATATTGAGATAGAGTTCTCAATAAATTTCTATCAATTTCAACAAATATCCTTAATTTCAAATAATTTATGTTGCATAATTTTAAAGAACTTCTGCAACAACAAAACTACTTCCTCCAATAAAGACAAGATCATTTTTCTCGGCATTATTCCTGGCATTTGCTAAAGCATTATTTACAGATGGATATATTTCACCTTTTAAATCGGCAATATTAGCTTTCTCAGCAAGCACTCCCTGATCTAAACCCCTTGGTATATCGGCTTTGCAAAAATAATATGTTGCGCTTTGTGGTAAGAGTCTCAGAATATTATTAATATTTTTATCATTCACCATACCAAGGACAAAATGTAGATTTTTGTAAGGTATTGTTTTAATTTGATTCACAACCTCCTTTATACCGTCTGCATTATGAGCAGTATCGCAAATCGTTAATGGGGAATTTGAAATAATCTGCCACCTACCTGATATTCCGGTTTGTTTAACTACATTTCCGATACCTTTTTTAATTTGGGTTTTATTAATATTATAAGCTGTTTTATTTAAAATCTTTATTATCTGTAAAGAAGTAATAATATTTTTATATTGGTATAATCCTGTAAGTGAAGAATTCAAATTTTTAAGATATAACTTGTTATTAGAAAAAATATCCATACAAAGCTTTGAAATTCTATTATTTGTATATTTTATATTTAGTGCTTTAAAATATGAATCTGCAAAATAGATTGGAGCATTTTGCTTTTCAGCTTTATTAATAAATATATGTTTTAAATTATTTTGTGTTTCACCGATTATTACAGGAGTGCAGGGTTTTATTATCCCTGCTTTTTCAATAGCAATTTTTTCAAGTGTGTTTCCTAAAAATTGTGTATGGTCAAAACTAATATTTGTAATTACAGAAACAACAGGATTTATTATATTTGTTGAATCCAATCTTCCGCCCATACCTGTTTCCATAATAGCTAAATCAATTTTTTCATCAGCAAAATATTTAATTGCCATTCCGAAAGTCATTTCAAAAAAAGAGGGATTAATTTTTTCAAAATCATTTTTATATTCATTTACAAATGAGGTTACAAATTTTTTAGGGATTTTTTTTCCGTTTATTCTGATTCTTTCCCTGAAATCTTTTAAATGAGGAGATGTATAAAGCCCGATTTTAAGACCTTTTGTCTGAAGGATAGAAGCAATCAGATGAGATGTAGAGCCTTTACCATTTGTCCCTGCAATATGAATGGATTTGAAATTATTTTGCGGATTTTTCAAAAGATTACATAAGGCTATGGTATTATCAAGATTATTTTTATATGCAGCAACGCCTATACGCTGAAACATGGGCAATTGACTATATAAATAATTAAGTGTTTGCTGGAAGTTCATTAATTTCTTACTTCAAAATGGTAGGTTATAGTACCTTTTTGTTCTTCGGGAGCATCGGGATTTGCATTAAATATTGCTTTATATGCAGCTTGCACAGCTAAATTCCTTAAGGTTATGTTTGTAGTATTAGAACCTTTATCTATAGCAACAGCTTTAATTACTTTGCCATATTTATCAACAGTAATTTGAACGGCTACTGTTCCGTTTTCACTGAATTTTTTTAATGGTTTTGGAATGTATTTTGGATTACGACCCGATAAATTATAAGATATACCTTTGCCGGAGCCTCCTATACCTTCGTAATTTTTACTATGCTCTGAGCCGGTCGGGACACCCTGATCACCCGGTTTATCCGTTTCACCTTCATCCATATTTTTAATCTTATCTTTACTTTTACCTTTGTATAGTGCATCAGGATTGACCTGTGGCTCTTTCTCTTTCTCTGTTTCTTTTTTGTCAGATGGGCTTTTTACTGATTTATTGTCTTTTATGTTATTTAAAGCTGGCGCTTCTTCAGTATCCTGGCTAAGTATTTTATCTTCTTTTGAATCGGAAGCTTGTTCAACAGGAACAGATTGCTTTATTACTGATGGTTTTTCAGGTTGATAATTTCCCATACCTTCAAAGCCTTTGCCTAAATTAACTTCAATGCCTTGTTCTTCAGGTAAAGGAAGAGTAGTGGAAAGCCCGAAAAATATCAAAACCAAAAGCAACAATGAATGAAAAATTACTGTGCCGATTATACCTTTGGTTTTATCTTTATTTGATTGCATTTGAAGATAATTTATTTTATATAGTTTATATACGAAGGTGTGTGTTGCAAAGTTAATAATTTACAATAAATAAAGCAATATTATCTTTTTGGACTTGTAGCTAAAATTACCTTGTGTTTTGTTTTGTAAGTTTTATTAATATTATTTACAATATCAATTACATTAACAACATATTGAATAGGAACATTTTTATTAGTTTCCAATCGTATAGAAACATCATTTTGTTCTTCAAGTTTTTCATTTAATTGTTGACCTAACAATTGCTCTTCTATCTGCACACCCTGGAGAAAATACTCAAAATCTTCATTAATAGATATAGTAATCTTCGGTGGTTTTTCAATTGTCCTGCTATTGCTGCTTGGTAAAAGCAATTTAATAGCATTTGGAGCAACAAGTGTGGAAGTGAGCATAAAAAATATTAAAAGCAGAAATACTAAATCCGACATGGATGCCATGCTGAAATCGGTTTTTCTTTTATTTCTTGTTTGTATAGCCATTATAAACGAATTTTTTAATTAAGATGCAGGTTCATGTAATACATCCATAAATTCTGTTGCACGTGCTTCAAGAATAAAAACTAATTTTTCTACTCGTGCAACAAGAATATTATAACAAATATATGCAATAATACCGACAATTAAACCCGCAACAGTAGTTACCATTGCCTGGTATATTCCGCCTGATAATAATGCTATATCAATATTATTGCCTGCCATTGACATATCATAAAATGCTCTTATCATACCAATAACGGTTCCTAAGAAACCGATCATAGGAGCAGCTCCGGCAATTGTAGCAAGAGTAGCAATGTTTTTCTCCAAACGGGACACTTCCAATTTACCGACATTCTCAATTGCTGTATTAATATCGTTTAAAGGTTTGCCTATTCGCGAAAGTCCTTTTTCAATCATGCGTGCAATAGGGCTTTGGTTATTTTTACAAAGTGTAACTGCCGAATCAATTCTTCCATCATGAATAAAATCGCGGATATTGTTCATAAAATTATTTTCTTCTTTTGACGCATTTTTTATTATAAGGAAGCGTTCGATAAAAATATAAACTGCAATAATTGACATTACTCCAAGAATTGCAATTATCCATCCGCCTTTCAGGGCTAAATCCCATATTGACATTGTTATTTCAGTTGGTTGTTCGGCACCAAGCTGATTGAGTGCAGTAGAAACTGTATCTGCAACAACAGTGCCTGTTTGTGTAATCTGTAATATTATTCCTGTAATCATTGTATATAATTTTAAACGATAAAATTAAGCATATTAGAAACACGCAAAATTTTTATTTGGTTTATTTTTTAACAGCCTTTTGTTAACATTATTAACTAAAAAAATAGGAAATTATTATTAACCATAATAAACAGCTCCACCAATATTATCCCTGATTGCACCTGTAACTGTTCTTAAACAGTTAATTTCTTTTGTAATTCTTAATATTCCTAAAAAAGCAAATACCAATGCTTCTTTGAAATTAATAATTTTAGTATCCGGGATAATTATTTTATGATTTGTATTTGCTTTAAGACGTTTAATTAAAAAATTATTGTTTGCACCACCTCCTGTTACTAATATTTTTCTATGGCTTGTGCAGGTTGCAGCATTTGAAATCTGAATTGCAATATGTTCGCAGAATGTTCTTAATTTATCTTTTACAGGTATGTTATAATTATTTATAATCGGAAGAATATTATTAATTACCCATTCTTTGCTTAATGATTTTGGAGATTTATTTTTATAAAAATCAATATTATTCAAATCATCCGATAATTTTTTGTTGATCTTACCTGTGCGGGCAATTTTACCATTATTGTCAAGTTTTAATCCGAGCTTTCCAGCTAATAAATTCAGAATTATATTTACAGGACAAATATCAAAAGCTATTGTTTTACAATTTTCTTCATAAGAAATATTTGCAAATCCACCGAGGTTAAGACAATAATGAAAATCCGGAAAAAGAAGTTTATCGCCAATAGCAACCAATGGTGCTCCCTGTCCTCCAAGTGCAACATCCAAAGATCTGAAATCGCAAATCACGGTTAAACCTGTAATTGCAGCTATTGCCGAACCATCGCCTATTTGAGTTGTTATTCTTTTTTTAGGTTGATGAAAAATAGTATGTCCGTGCGAAGAAATTAAATCAGGAGTTAAGTTATTTTTTTTAATAAAATTTTGAACTAAATTTCCTAAGAAATGTCCATAATCAATATGAGTTTTAATAAAAGTAATCGCATCTTTTTTATCAAGTGTTTTTAATCTTTGTCTCCATTCATCCGAATATTCATAAGTAGATGCCTCTTTAATTTCAAATAACCATTTATTATTAATTGATTTGAAAATACAATATATAATGTCAACTCCATCTAAAGAAGTTCCAGACATTAATCCAATGGTTTTGAATGATTTCATAATTATAAAAATTCAACAAGAGTTTCTAATTTAATTCCTCTTGAGCCTTTTATTAAAACAGATGCGTTTTTGATAGGATTATCAATTAAGCATTTTAAAGTTTTTTCTGTATCAGAAAAAATTGTGTAATTATTTTTATTACTAATAGACGAAAAGATATTGCCAACAAGTATTATTTTATTGAAATTTTGTTTTTCAAGTAATTCAATAATTTTTTGATGTTCATTAATGCTTTCAGAACCAAGTTCAAGCATATCACCTAATATAACAATTTTATTTTTATAATTCATTAATGCAAAATTGTTAATAGCAGCTTCCATACTTGTTGGATTAGCATTATAAGCATCTAAAATTATAAAATTGTCTGATGTTTTTAAAATTTGAGAACGATTGTTTGCAGGCAGGTAATTTTCAATGGCATTTTTAATATTTTTATGTTCAACATTAAAATAATTACCTGTACAAACAGCAGCAAGAATATTTTCAAGATTATAATTGCCAATGAGCTGGGATTGAATCATATTTGAGTTTTTCCCACACTTATAATGAAGCTTAATAAATGGAGCTATTTCAATAATATTTCCGCAGCAATTTGCTTTGGTGCTTGTTCCATAGGTGATTTTTTTAATATTTTCAGATAGACCTGAAAGCAAATTATTATCAATATTTACAAAAACAGTCCCATTTTTATTAGAAATATAATTATACAATTCATTTTTTGCTTTAATTATTCCTGTAATATTTCTAAACCCTTCAAGGTGAGCTTTCCCGATATTTGTGATAATTCCGAAATCCGGTTGAGCAATTTCACAAAGTTTTGCAATTTCTCCTTCATGATTGGCACCCATTTCAATAACAGCAATTTCGGTTTCTTTTTTAAGTGATAAAATTGTAAGAGGAACACCTATATGATTATTTAGATTGCCTTGTGTTGCTTGTGTTTTATATTTCTTTTTAAGAACATCACAAATAAGTTCTTTTGTTGTTGTTTTTCCATTTGTACCTGTAATAGCAATTATTTGTGTGTTTAATTGCTTACGGTGATATTTTGCAAGTTCCTGAAGTGTTTTTAAAACATCATCAACTACAATATATTGAGTGTTTTTTTTATATCTTACTTCATCAATAATGGCAAATGAGGCTCCATTTTCTATTGCTGTTTCTGCAAATTCATTTCCATTAAAATTATCACCTTTTAAACTGAAAAAAATTGAATATTTTTGAATATTCCTTGAATCGGTAGATATTAGAGGATGTTTTATGAATAATTTATATATGTCTATAAGTTTTTTTTTCATCCAATATTTTTTTGGCAACTATTCAGTTTGTTAATCAATTCCCATTCCTTACTTTGTGAAACTCACACGTCATTGCGAGGAATCGGCAGGCTGGTCTTGCGGGCAGGAATGACGAAGCAATCTCTCTGCTATGAAAGGTCACTAAAATTCTTACGGATTGCTTCAATACTCTTCCGCACCAAGCCAGCATAACAGTATTTCGCAATGACGACAGCCTTATATTTTCATTATTTCCCAATTCAATAATAATATTTGTTAAAAAATAATTATTAGATAAAAACCCCATTCTGATTAACTCGGAATGGGGTTTGACAAAATTATATATTTTTATATGTATTAAAAATCAGCAATTGGGTTTCCTACTCTATCCATAGCGCATCTGAAACCAATATAATCAGTAGATAAATTTTCATCAAGAAATCTTCTTGTGCCTGGGCTTAACCAGTAAGATCTGTCTTTCCACGAGCCTCCTTTATAAACTCTTGCTTTATCATTGATCATTGAAGTATGAGAAAAATCATACATAGTTAGTGAATTAGATTCTTCAGTTTCTCTTAACCAATCTTCGGTATTGATTGTTGAGGCAAAATCCCCATCACGATAATTAATATTATTAGCTTTACGATAATTTCTTCTGTCAACACTTTCTTCTATTGTTACTTCTTCCCATTTTAATTTACCTAATTCATCTTTTTCATCAATCAGTCCTTCAGAATCTTTGACTTTATTCATAAAAACATTACCTCTGTATGGATTAAGGTCGGAAATATCTTCAAAAGACAGGGGTCTGTAAACATCTAATACCCATTCACTGACATTGCCGGGCATATTATATAAACCATAATCATTGGGCCAGAAAGAGCCAATAGGAGCAGTGATGTCTGCCGCATCATTCAGGTCTCCGGCAACACCCATATAATCGCCTCTTCCTCTTCTAAAGTTAGCTATAAAACTTCCATAGTATTCTTTTTCGTCTGTTCTGATATAATGCCCATTCCATGGATAAGTTCTTCTTTCAATTACTCGTTCATACAGGGTGTTTCCAATCAGACCGAGAGCTGCAAATTCCCATTCGGCTTCGGTAGGTAAACGATATTTTGGTAGCAGGAGACCATCCTCCAATTTAACTTTTCGTTCTCCTGTGCTGTTAGGATTTAGATCTTCAATATTTTTATTTACTAAACCCTCATATTGTCCGGCTAAATATGCTTCAGTATTAAAATTATTTTCATTTAACTGGTCAGGGTCTAAATCTAAAATTCCTTTACTAACAAGTAACATTTCATTAACTCTGTCTGTTCTCCATGCACAATAATCTGAAGCTTGCACCCAACTTACTCCGACAACAGGATAATAATGATATGCAGGATGGCGGAGATATAATTCAACTAAAGGTTCGTTGTAAGCTAATCTGTCGCGCCATACAAGTGTATCGGGTAATGCTTTACGATATACTTCCGGGTAATCAGTACCAAAAACCCTGTTTAACCAGTATAAATATTCCAGATAATCAATATTGGCAACTTCAGTTTCATCCATATAAAATGTCCTTATTGTTATCCTTCGCGGGATATTGTTCCAATCGTAAAGATAATCTTCGGCAGTGGCTCCCATAATAAAAGTTCCACCTTCAATTAATACAAGTCCGGGGCCTGTTTCCTGCTCTGTGTAATCTGCAACCTGAAAACCGCCGTTTTTAGGATTATTGTAATCCCATCCTGTTGTTCCTGATTTTTCCTTTGAACAGGATATTAATAATACTAATGAACCCAGTATAATAAATAATGCAATGTTTTTTTTGTATTTCATTTTTTTTAGGTTTTAATTAATCAAATATAACTAAAATTCAGGGCATTTTATTGCACCCTGTTTATTTCTTTTTTTAAAACATTTGAATTGCCATGCAAAAGATACCTCATGTGCACCTCCTGTAGCATTATTAAGTTTGGAAACAGTAATATCATAACTATAACCAAACTTAAATCTTTCATGTTGTAACCCGATAAGTAAAATAACTGCATCGGGATTTTCAAAATTATGTCTGTACCAAAATCCACCAACAAAAGTATAAACATTTATGTATAAACCAAAATTTATTTGATGAAATTTTTCTTGTTGTTGATATAAAATATTAGGTGAAATTGATAATTCTGAATGTGTTTGTGTACTATATACGCTCTTTCGCAGGTTTATAACAGCACCTGAATGTACTGTTATTTTCATATAAAGCGGACTCTTGTCATTATAATAAAATTCAATATTGGGTTCGGTGAGATGATGAACCGCAATGCCTGCAAAATAATTTTTTTTAAACCCTACAAGGATACCTGTAGAGAAATCAGGAAATGACACACTAAGATTATCAGGTGGATTTTCTCCTGTTAATGATTTATTTACTGAACCTGTTAAAGGATCTATCATATCGGCAAAAATAAATTTTTCCCAATCAAGTTTTTTTTGAAAATATGAAACTTCAAATCCTGCATTCAGATTTATTGAATTATTTACTTTTAATTTATATGAATAAATACCGCTGATTTTATTGGATTTGATTGCACCCTGACCTGCATCATCTGATAGAAATGTAATTGCTGTCCCACCGGAAATTGCTTTTATATATTGATCATAAGATGCTGCGTAATTTACAAAATTGCCTGAAAATGAAGGCCATTGATTCCTATAATTTAATATAATTCTTGGGCATATATTTGAACCTGCTAATGCAGGATTTAAATATATAGGATTAGCATAAAATTGTGAAAAACCCGGATCCTGAGAATATGAAGCCTTCATAAATAATAATGCTAAAATATAAGTTATTAATAATAACTTTTTAACCAATTAATATATATTTTGAATTTTAGTAATTACAATATTAATATGGTTATAACGTTAAAATACAAATTTTAGTTTCAAAATTATATTTTTTAAAATTTAATATGAAATACAAAACCTTAGTAATTTTTTTATTTTTTATTCCGGTAGTAATTTTTGCCCAACATAAAAATTATCATAGAAAAATTAAATGGAAAGGTGTTCAAACAATTAAAATATCAGAAAGTGAATCCATGAGTTTCCTCACTTTTGACGGTGCTGTAAATGATTTTGACTCTGATTTCTTACCTGTTTATTTCGAAAGATTCAAATTAAATTCAATTTCAGTTGATATTAATGTTTTATTGAAGAATAAAATATTTAAAGAGCTAAATCCTGAAGAAATTAAAAATATTAAAACATTAGACCGGATTAAAACAGAACTAATTTTAAATTCTTCGAAAACTCTCGACAGAAAAGAGCCTTATGTTAGTATTTCTTTTATTCCTATAAGGAAAAATCCTGATAATGGTAAGTATGAAAAATTAATTTCATTTGATATGGAATTATATATTACCGACCTGCCAAATGAAGAATTATTTAAAAGGACATATAAGCAAAATTCTGTTCTTTCGTCAGGTAATTGGTATAAGATCAGGTCTCAGTACACCGGCATTCATAAAATTTCATATAATGATCTTATTAATATGGGAATGGATGTTAATTCTATCAATCCTAAAAATTTAAGATTATATGGAAATGGTGGGGGAATGTTGCCTGAGTCAAATATTAAATTCAGATATGATGATCTTGAAGAAAATGCCATTATAGTTGTTGGTGAAGATGACCAAAATTTTGACGAAAATGATTATATCTTATTTTATGCAGAATCGCCAAATGATTGGGATTATAATGAAATTGACGGAAAATTTTACCATACTTCGCATCTTTATTCAAACTATACTTATTATTTCATAACTGCTGATTTAGGTACAGGTAAAAGAATAAACATTCAGACTTCATCAACACAGACACCAACAAATTATGTTACAAAATTTGATGGTGTTTCTTATCATGAAACCGACAATGTAAATCTTATTAAATCAGGCAGGGTATGGTATGGAGAAATTTTTGATATGAATACATCTTATGAATTCCCCATTAGTTTTCCCGATATTGATGTTAATTCTGAAGTATATTTAAAAATTAATGTAGCTGCAAAATCCACAACAAGCAGTTCATTTGATGTTTATATTAATAATAATAAAATTACAAATATAATTGTATCTGCAGCTTCAGGAACTACGGGTTCGAATTATGCCAAGTCTTCAACAAAAATAGTATATTTTTATGCATCAGGCTCAAATTTTACTTTAAAGATAGTTTATAATAAATCAACTTCAAATTCTATTGGATGGTTGAATTATTTTGAGTTAAATGCAAAAAGACATTTAAAATTCAACAACAGTCAATTGTCATTTAGAGATATTAATTCTGTAGGAACAGGAAATATTTCTGAATTTACATTATCAAATGCTTCATCATCAGTTATAATTTGGAATGTTACAAATCCGACTAATGTAAAAAAAATTGATGCTATTTTAAATGGTAATAATTTAACTTTTTCATTACCAACAGATACTTTACAGGAATTCATTGCCTTTGACGGGTCTGATTTTTATTCACCGCAATTTATTGAAAAAATAAAAAATCAGGACCTTCATGGTTTGGGACAATATGAGATGATCATAATAAGTCATCCTAATTTTATTAATGAGGCAAATAATTTGGCGAGCTATCACGAAAATAATGACAATATGAGTGTTTTGGTTGTAAAACCTCAAACAATTTATAATGAATTTTCTTCAGGCGGACAAGATATTACTGCAATCAGAGATTTTATTAAAATGTTTTATGACAGGGCTAACCCGGGAGAGGAGCCAAAATATCTGCTTTTATTTGGTGACGGTTCTTATGATAATAAAAACAGAATTAGCAACAATACAAATTATATACCTACATGGCAGTCATCCGAATCACTTAATGAAACTTCATCTTATGTAACTGACGATTTTTATGGCTTTCTTGATGATGTTTATCCTGATAATACTCTTGATATTGGTATCGGACGTTTTCCTGTAGCAACGCTTGAACAGGCTGTAAGTGCCGCAGATAAAGTTATACATTATTCCAACAATACTAAAGCTGTAATGGGAGACTGGAGAAATGTTATTTGTTTAATTGCTGATGATGAAGATGGTAATATGCATCTTAATCATGCAGAAGAATTAGCAGTGCTTATTGATACTACAACTAAAAATATAAATATTGATAAAATATATTTCGATGCCTACCAGCAGATATCCACACCTGGCGGTCAACGTTATCCCGAAGCCAATGAAGCTATAAATAACAGGGTTGATAAAGGAGCTTTAGTAATTAATTATGTAGGTCATGGTGGTGAAGTTGGCTGGTCTCACGAACGTGTGCTTGAAATTTCCGATATAAATAGCTGGACAAATTATGATAAAATGCCTGTTTTTATTACAGCAACTTGTGAGTTTAGCAGGTATGACGACCCTGGAAGGACTTCGGCAGGTGAACTTGTCTTTCTAAATAATAAAGGCGGGGCAGTTGCTTTATTCACCACAGCAAGAGCTACTTATGGTAGTATAAACTCAAGTATTAATAAAAGTTTTTATAAGTATGCACTAAATAAAATTGACGGTGAATACCTAAGAATGGGCGATATTATCAGGCTTACAAAAATTGAAAGCGGTTCGAATGATAATGGGAGAAAATATGTTTTGTTAGGAGACCCTGCTTTAAAAATGGCATATCCCCATTATAATGTTGTTACAACTTCAATAAATAATAACGCAATCACTTTATTGCCTGATACTATCAGGGCTTTGGATAAAGTTACTATTGAAGGAGTTATTGAAGATAATAATGGAAATATTGTTACTGATTTTAATGGTATTGTTTACCCCATAGTATATGATAAGCCGTCAAAAATTTCTACTCTTGCCAATGACCACGGCAGTCAGGAAAAAACATTTTATTTACAAAAAAATATTTTGTATAAAGGAAAAGCAAATATTATTAATGGTAAGTTTTCATTTACTTTTATTTCACCTAAAGATATTGCTTATCAATATGGCTTTGGTAAAATCAGCTATTATGCTGATAATGATCATACTGATGCAAGTGGTTATAATGTTAATATTATTATTGGCGGTTATAATGAAAATTCCTCTGTTGATAACAATGGACCTTTAATAGAACTTTATTTAAATGATGAGAATTTTGTTTTTGGTGGAATAACAAATGAAAATCCCATATTATTAGCTTATCTTGAGGATGAAAGTGGTATAAATACAGTTGGAAATGGTATAGGTCATGATATAGTTGCTATTATTGGTTATAATGATAAATCATATATTTTAAATGATTATTATGAAGCTGATTTGGATAGCTATCAAAAAGGAACTTTAATTTACCCATTCTTCGATTTAAGCGAAGGATTACATACACTAAGTCTTAAAGTTTGGGATGTTTATAATAATTCATCGGAAGCATATACTGAATTTATTGTCGCTGAATCTTCGGAAATGGTATTGGATCACTTGCTTAATTTCCCGAATCCGTTCAGACACAGCACTACTTTTTCATTTCAACATAATCAGGCGGATACTGATATAGACATTAAAATTGAAATATATTCTTTATCAGGAAAGTTAGTTAAAATAATTGATGAAATATATTATTCCGGTGGTTTTAAGTATAAATCAAAGGAATGGGACGGCACGAATGATTATGGTAGTAAATTAGCAAAAGGAATGTATGTATATAAAGTAGTAGTAAAAAACATTGACGGCTCTAGTTCAGAAGAAACACAAAAATTGGTAATTCTGAAGTAAGTGTAAATTAAAGTGGTAATTCACCAACAAGTTTACAGTCTTCATTCATCAGTCTTCAGACAGTAATATTCCACCAATAAAAAATTGGCACGAACAATTTTTTTCGCAGTTAAATTTGCGGATTATTAAAATAACTTGCGGCAAAATAGTTTTTTAATCGAACAATAAATTGATAAAATTACCATTTGTAATATATTGTAACAAAAAGTATAACTATTTGTAAAAATAATTGACAAATAGTACAATTATTTCTTGCCTTTGCAGAAAATATTACATAAATGATTATTAGAAACATATACTATGAGCTAAAAAAGGCATTGAATATCAAGCAAATTATTGTCATTACCGGTTTGCGTAGGGTAGGAAAAACAACAACCATAAAATTTTTGATTGATAAGGTAGAGAATAAAAATAAGGTTTATCTTGATCTTGAACGGATAGAATATCGCAATATTTTTTCAGGCGAAAATTATGGCGATATTATTAAATCGCTTGAAATTGAAGGTGTCGATTTCAATCAAAAAGCATTTATTGCTCTTGATGAAATTCAACTTGTACCAATTTTTTATTAAATTTTTAAAACCTTTTGTAACCAGCCCTGACAGGGAGATTACGCTGCAGAATAAACTGTATTTTTCCGACAGCGGGTTGCTGAATAATTTGCACATTTTGATTTGTTTCTTTTCGGAAGTCATTGTCCCATAGGGACTAAAAAACGCAATAATTTATCCAGTTTTTAGTATAACATTATAACTAATACTTATGGATTGTAATAGTAATTTTTCTATTTTTGCAGCAAGATTATGAAATCTTTTCAATAAAAAAATTAATCAATGGCTAATAATTCGTCAGGTTTTTTTCCAACATCAATTACAAAAAAACAGGCAAAGGATGCCGGAATGGCTGTTACTTTGATTTTACTGATAATTGGTTTCTTCACGGGAAATGATATCTTTTACAAGATAGCAATCCCTGTTTTAATAATAGACA
>JAIOSH010000608.1 GCA_021107685.1 Bacteroidales bacterium
AAAAAGGTTCGTGAAATTGAACGGAATATTTCAAGCATAGCTGAGATATGCCGTGAATATCAAGTAACAACCTATGAGAATCCCCATGCAGAGCGAGTTAATGGTATAATAAAGAACAACTATTTAATTCCCTATGAACCAACTAATTTTAAAGAACTTGAAAAGATGTTAATAAAAGCTGTAAATTTGTATAACAAAGAGAAACCATATCAATCGCTTGATGGATATAGCCCACAGGAGTTTTTTAACGTGATTGATAAAGGGTTATTAACAAAAACATGGGTTATTAACAAAAAGAAGAAAGTAAGCAAAAAAGAAAAAATCAACATATATATCACATAATTAAAAAAAAGGTTAAAAACGGTCAACACTATTCAGGCAAGGTCAAACATGACAACCTGTAACTCGTAACCCGTAACGATGATATGTATTATTCAAATATCAATTAATCGTTTAAATTTTGTTTTTATATCAAACTTTTACAAAGCAATAGCATAGTTAATTTTATTTAAATGGAATCAATAATAAAATGGTTAGAATCGCATGGTATGCCTTGTTTTTATAAGAAATATTTTGGAATAGAATGTCCGGGATGTGGTATGCAAACTGCTTTTATTGAACTTTTAAAAGGTAATATATCTGAAAGCATTATAATATACCCTGCCTTACTGCCAACAATTTTTATGATCATTTATTTGATATTACATATAATATTTAAATTCAGGCAGGGTGCTTTGGTTTTAAAAATTTCCTTTATATTTACAGCTTCAATAATTGTAATTAATTATATTTGTAAATTATTAACCTAAAAAAATTAAAATTATGCAAAACGAAGACATTACAAAAACAAATCAACAAAACGGAACATCTTCCGGTCAGTCATTTAATGTTAAGCAAGCATTACCAAATTCAACCGGTGTTTTGGTTATGGGGATACTTTCAATTGTTCTATGCTGGTGCTATGGATTTATTGCTTTGGTTTTAGGAATAATAGCATTAGTGCTTTCTAATAAATCAATGAGTCTGTATAATGAAAACCCCGAACTTTATACACAAGCCTCGTTTAATAATTTAAAATCAGGAAGAATAACTGCGATTATTGGTTTATGTTTATCTGCCGTATGGCTCATTTTTGTAATAATTTATGTTTTTATTATAGGTGCAGCTTTTACTTTGTTCCCATGGGAAATGTATAATTACTAACCTTTTAATCATGTAAAAAAATAATAATATGAATCAAAATCAAACAACTAAGGTTCAATATGCCGGATTCTGGTGGAGATTTCTGGCTTTTATAATTGATGAAATAATTTTATCATTTGTCGAGACTATTTTAATCCTTCCTTTTATAGGTTTATTCGGAATTTCAATATTTTCCTTGAATTATCAGGGGTATGACACAGAAGAGTTTATGCCTTTTCTTATCCCTTTAATAGGGTTTATTATATTGTTATCAATATCTGCTATAATTATAAACTGGTTATATTTTGCTTTAATGGAATCATCAAATAAACAAAGTACCTTAGGTAAAATGGTTCTTAATATTAAAGTAACAGATATGGAAGGAAATAAAATATCTTTTGCAAGGGCTACAGGCAGATATTTCGGGAAAATAATTTCCGGTATGATATTTTATATTGGATTTATTATTGCAGGGTTTACTGAAAAAAAACAGGCTTTACATGATTTAATGGCAAGTTGCCTTGTTATAAAGGAGTAAATAATTATGAAAATATTATCCATTGAGCAAGTTAGACAGGCAGATGCCTATACAATAAAAAATGAGCCAATTGCAGATATAGACCTGATGGAAAGAGCGGCAAATGTTATTTTTAAATGGATAAAAAAATATATTTCCAAAAAGCAAAAAGTAAAAATTTTTTGCGGATTAGGTAATAACGGAGGCGATGGACTTGTGCTTGCTCGGTTATTATTAGGAAAAGGCTATAAAGTTGAAACTTTTATAATCAGGTTTTCTGATAAAATGTCTCCAAGCTGTAAAATTAATTATGAAAGATTATCAAATATATCACGCAGCAAAATCATTAATATTAAAGAAAGTGATAAATTACCTTTGATTAAAAAAAATGATTTAATAATTGATGCTGTATTTGGTTCTGGCTTGTCAAAGCCTGTAAAGGGTTTTATAGCAAATATTTTTGAACATATCAATAATACTAAGGCAGTTGTAATATCTATTGATGTTCCATCCGGCTTGTTCTGCGATGAAAGTAACACAGAAAAATCCGGGGTAATTATCAAAGCAGATTATACTCTTACTATTCAATTACCAAAATTTGCTTTTCTTTTTGCAGAAAATGACCAATACGTAGGACATTGGGAGGTGCTTTCCATAGGACTTCATCCTGAATTTATCAATTCAGTTAACGTTAAGAATTATTTTGTTGAAAAAAATGATATTAAGGATAATTTAAAATCACGTAATAAATTTGCTCATAAAGGTAATTTCGGACATGCCCTTTTGATTTCAGGCAGTTATGGAAAAATGGGTGCTGCTGTTCTTGCTTCAAAAGCATGTTTAAAATCAGGAGCAGGTTTATTAACAACTCATATTCCAACAAAAGGATATGATATAATCCAAACTGCTATTCCTGAAGCTATGGTTAGCATTGATAATGATGAGACTAAGTTTTCTGAAGTTCCTGATCTTAGTTATTATAATGCAATAGCTGTTGGACCGGGAATCGGACAGGAAGAGCAAACTCAGAAAGCCTTAAAATTGCTTATTCAAAACACCAATATCCCTATTATTTTTGATGCTGACGCAATAAATATCCTTGGAGAAAATAAAACATGGATTTCGTTTATTCCAAAATACTGCATTTTTACTCCTCATCCTAAAGAATTTGAGCGTTTGACAGCTAAGGCAGCGAATGATTTTGAACGAAATCAAATGCAGCGTGAATTTTCAATAAAATACAATGCTTATGTAGTTTTAAAAGGAGCATATACAGCAGTTACCTGCCCTGACGGAACCAGCTATTTTAACTCAACCGGTAATCCGGGAATGGCTACAGGTGGAAGCGGAGATGTTCTGACAGGTATTATTTTAGGACTTATGGCTCAAAATTATTCCCCAAAAGAATCATGTATTTTAGGTGTCTATATTCATGGACTGGCTGCAGATATTTCTGTTAAAAAAACAGGTTTTGAATCATTATTAGCAGGTGATATTATTAATTGTATTGGAAAGGCTTTTAAAAAAGTAAAACATTAAAGTAGGAAGTCAGAAGTTAGAAGACCGAAGTCAGAAGCCTGAAGTCGGAAGAGATATTTTTTTTCTGACTTCAGGCTTCGGACTTCCGGGCTAAATAATATTTTGATGGGGGGAATAATAATTTGATTACTTTTATAGCATCTTCTTTAAGTTTTGTTTTCTTTCGATTGGAAAAGATAAAAAGAAGCTCACACAATCCGCATAGCGGATTGAACGTGAATAGCCCTGTACGCAGTGCAGGGTAGAAAAAAAACGGAGAATAAAATAAGAACCCTAAAAAGGTTCAATAATAACAAATTAGTCATAAGTACTTATACACAAATTTTTTATCAGATAGTTTTTGCCACAAAAAACCATGCATTAAGAGAATGAGATCGCCTGTAGAGTTTATATTAAGTATAAAACAAAATTGAAGCATAGTCAACAACTTCATTTGATGGGATTACTTCCCCTGAATTTCCAATTTTCAAAATTTTTGTTTGAGGTTTTGAAGATACTAATTTTGAATATTCAACTAATGTCATAATAGGTCCATAACCACAAACAGAAATATTTTTTTCAATTATGACTTTATATATTTCACTGGAGTCTAAATTTGAAATCCCTTTGAGGACAAAGCTATCAAGGTGTTTTCCATATTCAGGTTCTACATGATGAGAAAAGTCGGAGGAGGCAATAATAAGTATCTTTTTATTTAATGCTTTATTTGATTCATAAATAGCATTTGCAACAATTTTGGCATTTACAATATTTTGTCTTGTGATTGTAATAGGAAGGATTTTAAATTTATAATCTAAAAAATATTGTAATAATGGAATCATAACCTCGCCTGAATGTTCATACTGATGGGCAATACCGGAAACAGGAAAATCAAGTTTATCCATAAATTCTTTATCTATTTCAACTTTCCCGAGAGGAGTTACCCAATGATCATTCTCATCTAATGCAATTTCATTTCCATATCCCGAATGATCCGGATTAATAATAAAAATAGTATCATATTTTTCTGCCGAGTTTTTAATTATTTCAAAAAAATGAACTGC
>JAIOSH010000057.1 GCA_021107685.1 Bacteroidales bacterium
GAACAAGGAATAATGAATACTGAAAAAATACAAAATAACAAGAGAACGTTTGATTTAGAAGATAGATTTTATGCTGAGTTTGTCGAAGTATAATTGATTTTGCTATTCGGATAAGTGAAGTTGCCGATGCATTACCTAATACTGCGTTAGTAAAATAAATCCAATAATCAAAGAGAACAATGAACTAATTTACATATTTGTAAAAAGCATAGAAACAGCGAAAAAAAATAAGAAAAATTAAATATCCGGTATTATTGCAGATAGTCAAAACTTCATTATTCAAAATTCCTTGTTCAGTATTCATTATTAAAAAGAATTATACAAATGAAAATAAATTTAATTGAACGCAGCAACTCAAAATAAAATTTAGCCATCAAATGGAGTAAATTTGTATATTTTGATTTGTTTCTTTTTATTATTATAATTTAACTAAATCTAATCAATTTGAAAAAAGATAAGCTCATTTATGGTATAAGACCTGTGATTGAAGCAATAAGGTCAGGAAAAGAAATTGACAAATTGTTAATTCAAAAAGGAATGGGAAGTAATCGCTTGTTTGAACTTAATAAATTAATAAAAGATTTTTCAATTCCATATCAATATGTTCCTGTAGAAAAATTAAACAGGATAACAAATCAAAATCACCAGGGAATTATTTGTTTTATATCGCCAATTACTTATCAAAATATTGAAAATATCCTGCCATATATTTATGAACAAGGGAAAGTTCCATTAATAATAATACTTGATAAAATTACCGATGTTCGTAATTTAGGAGCAATAGCAAGAACTGCCGAATGTGCCGGTGTTAATGTAATTATTGTTCCTTCAAGAGGTTCGGCACAAATAAATGCTGATGCAATTAAAACCTCGGCAGGTGCATTATATACAATACCTGTTCACAGAAGTGATAATCTTAAACTTACAATTGACTTTTTGAAAAAAAGCGGTGTCCGGATTGTAGCTGCAACCGAAAAAGCAAAAAAATATTATAACTCTGTTGACCTGACTCTTCCAACGGCTATTATTCTGGGTTCGGAAGAAAATGGTATTTCAGGGGAATATCTAAAAATATCCGACCATTTAATTAAAATTCCTGTTTTTGGAAAAATTGAATCATTAAATGTATCAGTAGCAGCAGGAATTATTATTTATGAAACCATAAAACAAAGGCTTGGTTAATTTTAAAATATTACAAATGCACAAAATATTTACAAAATATACGGCTGAAATAATTTTATTTATTTATCTCTTGCTCTTTTTCGGTATCAAACAACCATACCTTGAATGGGACAGGGTAATTAACAGCGATGGTAAAGCATATTATGCGTATCTAACGACAACCTTCATATATAATGACCTTGATTACGACTTTATTGAATATTACGAAGACAAATATTATCCCTCTGACAAAAGTGTATTCAAAGATTTCAGAATGTCATTCAGTGGTGAGGTTGTTAACAAATATTTTTGCGGTTTAGCTATTCTATGGTTGCCTTTTTTCCTGTTAGCTCACTTATTAAGTTCCCTGCTCGGTTTTGAAACCGATGGTTATTCAATTATTTATCAATATGCCATTGGTTTGGCAACTTTATTTTACCTATGGTTAGGATGTAAAATTCTGATACGGCTTTTAAAAAAATTTACTTCTTCCGATGGTGTTATTTCATTTATTGTTTTCAGCATTGCTCTAGGAACAAATATCATTTTCTATGCAATTGTTGAGAGTTCAATGGCACATATTTACAGTTTTGCAGTAATTACTTCTTTTATATATTTTACATATAATGCTATTGAAAATCATAGAACCAAATGGTTTGTTCTTGCTTCGGTTTCTTTTGCCATTGCATTTATAATAAGACCAACAAACGGGATATTTATTTTTCTAATACCTTTTCTTACCGGAAGTTTTCAAAATTTAAAACATTTTTTCCAATCATTATTTAACAATCCAAAAACTTTATTTTATACAATTTTATCCGCAGGATTGGTTTTTGCTATACCAATTGTATTATGGTATATTCAGTCGGGATATTTCTTTGTTTACTCTTATGGTGATGAAGGTTTTAATTTTACTAACCCTCATTTCTTTGATTTATTATTCAGCTATAACAGGGGTTGGTTAATTTACACACCCATTGCTTTTATTTCAATGTTCGGTTTTATAGGACTTTACAAAATAAACAAGTATCGTTTTATTATTTTTTTATTATTATTGATTATTCATATTTATATATCTTCAAGCTGGTGGGTATGGCATTATACATCAAAATTCAGTCAAAGGTCTTTTATTGATTTTTATGCTGTTGTAGCAATTTTACTTATATTTCTTTTTAATAGTGTTAAAAATAAGATTTTTTTAAAAAAATTATTATTTGTAATTATTTCTATACTTATAACATTAAATATCTTTCAGTTCTATCAACACTGGAAATGGGTTTTTCCTTCTGATTATATTACCGGTGAGATTTACCGGGATTCTTTCACCCGATTAATACCACAAGCAAAAGTCTATATTCCTGAAAAATATATTATAAATAATGTTGAATTTTTTATTAATAATGAAAAAGACAGGACTGATACAAATATAATTATAAATGATAGCATCAAAGAAAATAAATTTACAGGAATAAATTACGAAAACCCTTACAGTAATGAGTTTCGCAAAGAAATAAAACCTCATCTAATATCTTCCAATGCATTTATTAAAATCAATGCCGATATTTTTTCTAATA
>JAIOSH010000531.1 GCA_021107685.1 Bacteroidales bacterium
TCCTGTAAAAAACAGTTTAAATATTGATTCTCAGGAATTGATTGAAAACATTCAAGTATTTAATTATCTTGGAAGCCTTGTTTTTGAGCAAAATTGCAATAGTAATTCCGTAAAATTAAACACATCCGATTTTATTAAAGGAATGTATTTGATCCAAATCAATACAACCAACGGAATTTCAACAAAAAGATTAGTAATTCAATAAAACTCAATCTTAAAATAAAAAAAAGTTGTCTAATCAATTTTAGGCAGCTTTTTTTTATTTATTAGCTAACTTTGTAACTAATAAAAAGACTGATGAATACTCTTTGGAGTTTATAGGATGACCCAGGTTAATAGGTTCTCCCCAATCTTTCCCAGTCCTTTCCAAGATCAAGAATCAGTTGCCTTTCGAATATTATGGAAGGTAAAACCAGTTCGTACCCTGATTTTAGATCATCTGCTATTCTTTGGCAATATTTCATCCAATTAGAATGTAAAACATGGTCATCTTTACTAAAGTCGTCCCCTTTCAATATATTTCTTGATCGTTCGGCTTTTCGTGTAAATACTGTTATCTGCCCCTGAACCAGATTTTCGAGATTATCCTGATTCTCTATCATTTGATTACAATGATCTTTTTGCGCTATGATGCTCAAATTATTAAAAAGTACATTTCCTCCAGTTTCACGAATGTTTGATCCTGTATTAATAATGAAATTGTAATTTTTACTATTGAATTCGTTTTCGATTATTTTATTGTATTCAAGCTGTATTTCAGTCCCCCAGTTTGAATTGAAAACTACAATGCCTTTGTCTGTGTTTAACGCCAATTGATTACCCGAGCCGTTTTCTCTACTAACAATAATTACATTATCACTTATGCGATTTGATATTAGCGAGATAGGGGTTTGCGGAAGAGATTGATTGCTGACATTAATAAAACAAATAATTCCGATAAATGTCCAATAAGTTCTTTTTCTCATTTTATAATTATCTTAATAGGTTCGGTTTTAACTCATTAATAAATGAAGTATTAACCCAGTTAATACCTTCACGTGACATATAAAATAAATATTTACCATCAGGTGAAACGGATGGAAACAAACCCCAACCCAGATTAAGCTTAATACGCTCTGACCATGATCCATCACTCATTCTGTAATGCATATTGAGTTTCACTGATGTTTTATCTTCGTTGGATGATTCAATGATCATATAGCTTTCATCGGGAGCAACAAATAATCCTAATTCTCTTACATTATCTGAATTAATAATCTTTCCAAGTTTTACAGGCTCCGTATAATTACCATCAATTTTTCTGGAAACATACATTTCATGCTTTGTCCCTTCTCTACTTGCATTTGCATTATAACGTGTAAAATAAATCGATCCATTTTGGGTAATACTTCGTATTGCTTCAGAGCTATTAGTGTTAATTATTGGAGAAACCTGAACCGCCTCAGACCAAATGTTGCCTATCCGCTCAACAAACCAAATATCACCTCTTGAATCGAAGAATAGTTGGTTTCCATCGGATGAGAAAACAGGGTTGTCAAAAGAGTAATCCTTGTGAGAAAAGACAATTTCTGGCATAGTCCATTTTCCATTTATCTCCTTTATAAAAGAAATTTCAAAATAACGCGCTCCCTTGGGTTTCCCTGACCAATAAACTTCTTTCATGTCGGGTGAGTATATTGCAGCACTGTGTTCAAAATAATCATCGCGAGATATAATCCCTGGTGCAAACAATTCAGGAGTGTCTCCAGGTGGCTTTTGTCCAAGGGATGGACCTTTCAATTCTAAATCAACAGTTATAAGCTCTGAATCTTCTTGTGCCGATATTGATATCCCATATAGCATGGCAAGCAAAACAATAATGACTTGACAAATTGATCTCATAAAAACCCTCCTATTTTAATTCCTTTGGTTTCAATTTCTCAATAATATCTGCTGATACCCAATATTTTCCTGAAATATTATTTCTTGTAGAACAAAAAAAGAAATACTCTCCATCAGGGCTTACCATAGGTAAAAAATCTATCTCAGGGGTATTAATCTCATGTCCCATGTTTATTGGTTCAGTCCATGTACCATCCTTCTTTTTAAAACCAATATACAAATCTATCTCGCCAATAGCACCAGGGATTTCTTCCGATCCAAAAATCAGATAACTCCCATCTAATGAAATAAATGGAGTTTCCCCATCATATTGGGGATGAAATTCTTCAATGATTTTTTTGTGGGGCAAGTATTTTCCCGACCCAAATTCGGAAACACACAATCCATTATGTCCCCCGAAATATATATTTTCGTTTGAGTCGAAAGTAAATTGCCAGTACAGGCCATTTTTTGTAAGATCAATACTCACATCCTCTTTTAAAGAATAACCCCCATCAACTTTTGTATATCTTATTATCTTGGTTTCCCTTCTTCTGGTACCTTCTGTAAATTCTGTATGTAAACAATACAGAAATCTGTTGTCAGTTGAAAAGACAGGAGTATCTCCATATTTTAAAAAGATAGCCGGTACTGACCAATATCCCTGGTTAATTTGAGAATGCCAGATATTACATCCTTGAGAATAGCCTGTTTCACTTTCAATCCATTCAGTCCAAAATGCCTCATCCCCATTTTTTGAGAAAACCACATTACTGTGTCCCCCCACATAATTTGATACAATCCCCGGAGCAAATAATACCGGTATATTGCCTGGTTCAGCTTGTCCAAAATATTTTCCTTTAATTTCTGTATATTTTTTTTGAGATTAAAAAATCAACCACATCTTTCTTATCTTCTCGTTTTGCCAGTTGAAATGGAGTTTCCCCAACTTTTGTTTTAATATTTAGATTTGCACCACGACCCTCTAAAGTTTTAACAACTTCTAATCTTCCCGACTTAGCAGCATAATGCAATGGCGCATATCCATAAATATCCCTGGCATTTACATCATATCCCTTTTTTAACAAGTCGTCAACTATCGCAAAAGATCCTCCTTTAACTGCAATATGAAGAGGTATAATCCCGTGAGGAAGCAACTCGCTTATATCTCCTACCCTTAAAGTAATTTCATGGTATAACTTCCACAAACGTTTATTAAGTGCGAATTTTAAAATATCAACCCCTTTTTGTCCGGAGACCGGGATTTCAGCATTTTTAACTAACAGAAAGTTTACAATATCTTCATACCCTCTCCATGCAGCAAGTGTAAGCGGGGTATCACCATACGCATCAACAGCATTGATATTTGCACCATTTTCAACCAATGCCTTGATGACTTCGATTCCACCATCTTCCCTTGCTGCAATAAGAAGGGGTGTTCGCTTCCTTACATTCAAACTTTCGATAAATGCCCCATTTTCTATTAAAAACAAAACCATTTTATCGAACCCGTCCCAGGAAGCATAATGTAATGCCGTATTACCTGATCGGCCAACAATATTAACATTAGCACCATATTCAAGCAACAAACCCGTTGCCTCAATATTCCCTCTTGAAGCTGTACTGTGAATAGGTGCTATATTGTTTACATCCCGGGCATTTACATCTGTGCCGTTTTTAACTAAGCATGAAACAATTTCAAAACTTGTGCCCCGGCAGGCCCAATGTAATGGTGTTCTCCCATTATCATCTTTAGAATTTATTAAATCAGGGGTTTTTGTAATCAGGATTTTTACTCTATCCAAATCATTATTTTTAACCGCTTCGTGGATTTCATCAGCACTTAATGCACTAAAAACAAATAGGCTGATTAGAATTGCAATGGCTCTTAATGTTTTCATGATTGTTTTCTTATGTTCGAATTACTTTAAAATATCACGAATTTTTTGGAGGAGATTTTATTATTTTTCTTTAGTGTACAAAAATAAATTCCGGGAGAAAGATTTTTGTAATAACTATTATTTGAATCCCAGAAATGTTCGTGAACCCCTACTTGCTTTTCACCAATAAAAAGTGTTGCTATAGAATTTCCATTTGAATCAAACAGCTTTATTTCCACCGAAGTTTTCCGGTCCACATAATATGAAACTTTTAATGTTGACTTTGCCGGATTTGGATAGATGTTAAATAACCCATCAGTATTTTGATTAGGCTTTTTTCCAATTCCAACAGTAATTTGTATAAATTCCACTATATTTCCACCATAATCCGCCACTGCAAGAATATTGTCTTGTTGATTATAATAAAGCCCTGCCGGTTCCTGGTATCCACCGGAAACTTCTACAGGTGGTTCGGCAAGTGTGCTTTCAAATTTGTAAATCTTACCACCGTTGTGGGTGCTTACGTAAACATTATTAAACTGATCCATTGTAATTCCATCAAATAATCCCAGGTTAGTTTGGGTTGCAATATATAGGCTTGAGTCAGCAAGATCGATGGCATGTATTGGTGCATTAACAGCCCATGCCACAGCTAGTAACCTGTTATTTGAATTGTCGAATACAACGTCCTGGAGGTACTGTGGAAAACCGGAGGAAACAAAAACAGTATAGCTTTGATTTTCGGTATCCACTTTAAATATTTTGCCGCCAGCATCTACTACGTACAAATAGCCGGAAGTATCAGATGTAATGCCATCAAGCCAGGCAATTGCAGGAAGGTACATGTTAAAGATTACTTCCCCTGTTTGGAGGTCAAAGCCTTTTATGTATTTGTTGCACGATACAAAGAGGGTTTGTTCGAGCAAGTGTATTCCCAAACATTCGTTTAAACCCTCGGCAAATATCTCATACGAATTTCCCATATCGTAAGTTTCCAGGATTTTGCCATTACCATAGTTTGATACTAAATATCTGTTGTTTGCCGCATCAAAGCAAACACTCTCGGGGTGGTTTAAAGTTTGTGATGTTAATGGAACAGAATACATTAAACAGATAGTAATGTAAAAAGTCATTTTTCTGAATAGTGGAATTGCATTTTTCATTTTATTATATTGTTAGTTAATTAATATACATTTTGTCGAATCTGAATATCTGCCAAAGTTTGAAACCGCTTGTTCCAATGTGCTTCCAAACTTTACAAATACTTCTTCATAATTACTCACCAAAAACGTAGTTTTAATACTTCCCATGTTATATTCCGTGCTGTAATCAAACAAATATTGTTCTACCGGCCCGCTTAAGAAAGCATGTATATCCAACATTTTAGCTGGTGTTTCACACGAAAAGTCAAGTGACGTAAAATCTAATGTTTTAATTTCCGGTGATGGTTGGGTTTTGAAATATACCTTTAAATTTTTAAGGTCGCAAACGTAAGACCATTGTGTTCCACTCCAGCTAAATTTTTTCAGCATATCAAAACCGTAGTCAATTGCCGGTGATTTTAACGGATCAAATTCTTTGATCATTTTTGCGCCGTAATTAAAAACTGGCATCTGATCGTTTTCCAAATCAATTATTTTGGTTCCACCAAAACCTTCATATTTTTTGATCAGCTCTAATTCTTTGGCATAAGGTACATTAGCAAGTGTTGGTATTGGTAGGTCGTCACCTTTATATACCACAACTTTTTCATCCAAAAACTCAATTACTGCTGCATTCCCGTTGCAATCAGCCGCAAAGAAATGCCAGCTCCATCCTTCTATCGTCAAGTCATGCGCACTCTGTACAACTTGCTCAATCGATTCAAAACTATCCAGGACATACTGCATCCACAAACACATAAAAATTTTTGGCTTGGAATCATCAACAGGCCAGGTTGTACCTGCTAAAGACATTTCCGCAATAAACAATCCAGCTTCATTCATACCGCCATCCGGAAAATCCCGGCAAAATCTATTGAAAGTAACAGAACCATATTTGGAAGTCCATTCCATTGGAGGATTTGGGACAGACTTGTTATATGCTAATTCAGTCCACGACTTGCACTGCTTTTGAACACCTCGTTTGTTAACAACAACAACTCCGTGGGCATGTTTACCTTTATCCAGGTTGTGTCCGGCAATCAATATCGAATCACTTTTCAACATAAAGGATGAGCAAGAATGCTCTTCTACCTCTTGAGCAATACCAATAAATGACAGACCTGGAATAGCAAGTAATAGTATTAAAAATCTAATTTTTTTCATAACAAATTAATTATTAATGATATAATGAACAATAAATTTACATTAGTAAGGAAATAATCAAACCCATAATCACTGTAAGTAATACCACTGTCCCAAGCAGTATAAATGTTAATCTTCTACCGATAAACTTTATAAGCATTATCAGGGAAGAAATACAAACTGAGGTTGAGGTTAATGAAAATGCAATTGAACTACCTATCGACAAACCAGCATATTTCATCAAGGGTTGCAGAAAAACTACATCAGCTCCATTACAGAAATATACCGGAACTCCGAGAATAACAACCAGGATTGTTCCTAACCAGCTATCACCAAGATAATAATGTTGCATTATTTTGGCCGGGTTGTATATTTCAAATACCAGGCTTAAGGCTCCTGCAATAAGTAAATATGGAAAAATCTTCTTTACAATATTATAAGTGTCTTCATAAATATTTTTTTTAATCATTCCACAACCATTTGTTGGAGAGCAATTATTGTATTTACCTAATTCTGTATTTTTCGATTTATTATAGAAATATTCAACTACAAGTCCTGTAACCATAGCTAATACTAAGGATGTGCATATCCTTAATATACCATATTTGATTCCAAGGATAGAAAATGAAAGTAAAACAATGTATGGGTTGAGCAAAGGTGCCGCAACAACAAATGTAATAATTGTCCTGAATTTTAACTTATCCTTCATTGTTTCAATCATAGGTATTGCACTACACGAACAAACAGGGATAACTGAAGCATAAATAAATGCACTAAGCTGATTTTTTGGAAAAAACTGCTTATGTTTTGCAAATTGCCTTTCGAGTATTACAGCTACAAAAACACCTGCAATTACAACAAGAAATAATTCAATAAAATATTCATAGATTAAAAATAAAGCAGAAGGCAACAGGTTGTAAACTATACAGATTTCGCGATTCTGGTATGAAATTCCATTCCAGGATTTGTAAATAAAATCTATCATCAACAGAAATATGGACAAATAAATCCCTGCTTTACAACCTATCCTTTTCAATGCTACCGGAGATTCAATTCCAGATAGAATGTTATGTTGCATAGTTGCTAAATTTTCTTAAAATCAACATTAATCAATAACAATCATTTTCCTGATATGAACATCACCATCTACTTTCAGGCTGAGATAATATAATCCAGGTGCTACTTTTGAACTTTTGTTATCAGTTCTATCCCAAAAAATTGTGTGACTACCATTACCTAGTTTGTTATATGATTTAATATGCTTGCCTTGTGCATTGTAAATATTCAGATTATCATTCATGCTTTCAATGATGTTTATCTTAATCATTGTGTTATTTTTAACCGGATTAGGAACATTTTGATAAAGATAAGTCTGTTGAGGATTTGGATTATCTTGAATTGATGTTAACGGATTTTGGATTTTAAACAACCATGCATCATATTTACCAAACCCGTATGAATTTGTATGCCCTGCAATCACAAAATTACCATCTGAGGTTGTACAAATTGAGTTAGCCCAATCCGAACCGGTATCACCAAATTCTTCTGTCCAAATCTCATTACCATCCTGATCAACAAAAAACAGGAATGCCTGATTTTTTCTGGTTTCCCGAATTTTCGTATGACCACAAACCAAGAAGTTTCCATTTGGTGTTTCCACAACATCTTTGGCATAATCGTAAAAATTATCTGAACCTTCATACAATCCTTCCCAGGTTAAATAACCGTAGAAGTTAGTTTTAATAACATAAGCTTCTAGTAAATCGGTTTCATGAATATCACTGTGTCCGGCAATAATAAAACCTCCGTCGCTGGTTTCTTTTACAGAAAAAGCATCCTGGTAACCATCTGTTCCGTATGTTTGTGTCCAGAGTACATTCCCTTCTTGATCTGTTTTCAGCAGATAAATATCCCTGTTGCCGGCACCAAAGGAACCTGTATTACCAAGTATTACATAATTACCATCACTAAGCTCAATTATTTTCCTTCCCATTTCCGCAGCCATGCCCCCATAGGTTTTAATCCAAATCTCATTCCCGTTTTCATCAAGTTTCAGTACATAAATATCATTCTCGCCTTCTCCAAACGATTCAGTATATCCACAAATC
>JAIOSH010000305.1 GCA_021107685.1 Bacteroidales bacterium
TCATTTGCAAATTGTTAATTATCTAGTCATAGATGTTTCATGTAATAATCAGGTACTTGGCACTTTGTTGCACAGAACCCAATGCCAAGAACCCAGTGTCAAGTAATCATACATGAAGCTCACTAAACCTCAAAATATGTCCCAATTTTTCTTTTTTTGTCTTTAAGTAAAATAGATTTTTTTCATTAGAATAAATTTCAATAGGTATTCTTTCAACCACCTTAAGTCCAAAACCAAAAATACCGGAAATTTTCTTAGGATTATTGGTCATTAATTTTAATTCTTTAGCTCCGAGGTCTGCTAATATTTCCGCACCAATACCGTAATCTCTTAAATCGGCTGGAAAGCCAAGTGCTTCATTTGCTTCAACAGTATCCATTCCGTTATCCTGCAAATGATATGCCTTTAGTTTATTTAATAGTCCAATTCCCCTACCTTCCTGTCGCATATACAAGAAAATACCTCTTCCTTCCTTACCGATTCTTCTTAATGCTTTGTGTAATTGTTCGCCGCAATCACATCTTATAGAGCCGAACACATCACCTGTTAAACATTCGGAATGCACTCTTACTAAAACGGGTTCATCGGTTGTAACATCACCCATTACCAAAGCAAGATGATGTTCTTTGTTAATTTTATTTATATAACTATAAGCTGTGAATTCCCCGAATTTGGTTGGCATCTTAACTTCAGATACTCTTTCAATCAATATTTCATGCCTTCTTCTGTATTCTATCAAATCGGCAATTGTAATTATTTTCAGACTATGCTTTTTAACATAATTTATTAATTCAGGCACTCTTGCCATTGAGCCGTCTTCATTCATAATTTCGCAGATAACTCCTGCAGGATATAAACCTGCTAATTTAGCAAGATCTGTTGATGCTTCGGTATGTCCTGCCCTGACTAAAACACCTCCTTCTTTATATTCTAACGGAAATACATGCCCGGGTCTGTTAAAATCATCCGGTTTGGATTTTTTATCTAATACTTTTAATATTGTTGCAGCTCTTTCCTGTGCTGAAATTCCTGTTGTTGAGTCAGCAGCATCTATTGAAACAGTAAAAGCAGTTTGATGAGTATCAGTATTATTTGCTACCATCATACCAATATTCAGTTCTTGTAATCTTTCTTTTATTACAGGCATACATATAAGACCTCCACCATGCTTTACCATGAAATTTATGGCTTTTGGTGTTATTTTTTCAGCAGCTATAATAAGATCGCCTTCATTTTCTCTACGTCTGTCATCAACAACAACTACCATTTTACCGGTTTTAATATCTTCTATTGCCTCTTCAATACTATTGAATTTGTTCATTTGCTTCTCTTTTTATTTATTCAAAAAAACCATGTTCTTTAAGAAAATTTATATCCAGTTTTTTTTCCGGCTTTTTAATTTCTTCCGAATTATTTTTAAAATATAATAATTTTTCAATATATTTTCCAATTATATCACATTCAAGGTTGACTTTTTCTCCGATTTTTTTATCTGTTAAAATAGTTTCTTCTTGTGTAAATGGAATAATTGATACTTTAAAAAGTTTATCATCAATATGAGCAACTGTTAAACTTATTCCGTCAACTGTAATTGAACCTTTATTTATAATATATTTTAAATTTTCTTTTTCTGCTGAAATAGATACCCATATAGCATTATTTTCTTTTGTAATTTCTTTTACTATTCCAATTCCATCAATATGACCGTTGACTAAATGCCCGCCTAAACGATCATTAAGCTTTAATGCTCTTTCTAAGTTTACTTTACTTCCCGGATTCAAATCATTTAAATTTGTTCTTCGGAAAGTCTCATCCATAACATCCATTGTAAAGCTATTTGAGTTTATGTCAGTAATAGTCAGACAGACACCATTTGTGCTAATACTATCTCCAGGCTTAAGATCAGATAATATTTTTTTGGCGCCAATAATTATCTTAGCGGATATACCACTTCTAACTATTGATTTTATAATACCTATTTCTTCAATTATTCCTGTAAACATTTATGATTTATAATTTTTGATTTTTGATTTGTTGTCAACTTATCAATCTTTAATGTATTAATTCTGAAATCTAAAATATTTCTCAAGATGGACTTAATAGACAGACTTTTCTACTTAGTGCCTGCACGAAAACTTTTCAAAACTGTCATTTCGAGTGGAGCGAGAAATCTCATGCCTTGACATACAAATTGATGGGGATTTCTCCCTTCGGTCGAAATGACAAGAAACAACGTTTTCTTGCAAACACTACTTAATATTTATTCTGTTTTTTTATATACGCTTCAATCATTAAATCGTCATCAAAATATTTTATTCTTTGGTTTTTCAATATAACAGCATCCTTTAAAAACTTTTTTCCTTTTCCGCCAACAGGTGTTTTAGCAGATTCACCCCCAATGATTTTTGGCGAAATAAATGAAATTACCTTATCAACTATTCCATCATTTATTGCAGAATAATTGAGAGTACTACCACCTTCAATTAAAATACTATCAATTCCTTTTTCTCCTATGATTTTCATTAGATATTTCAAATCTACCTTTTCATTTTTTAAAGGAGTTTTTATTATTTCGGTTCCTTTTTTTGTTATGGCTTTTAAAGTATTGATATTAGCCTGTTTCGTTGTTGCAATAATAGTCTTTGAATCAGAACAGGAATTTAACACTTTGGCATTAAGAGGTATTTTGCAATGAGTATCAACAATAATTCTTATCGGATTACTAATCTTTTCTCCTTTTATTCTGACTGTTAAGCTTGGATTATCGTTGATAACAGTATTAACTCCCACCATAATACCCGAATATTTTTGCCGTAATTCATGTACATATTTCCTTGATTTTTCATTTGATATCCA
>JAIOSH010000533.1 GCA_021107685.1 Bacteroidales bacterium
ATATCAAAACGAAGTGAGCCAAATACGATTAATACTAAAAGAACAATTATTGGTATTTGAAATGAAATTAAAGTTGTTTTTCTATTGATAATAGTTTTTGCAATTGAAATGTTAATCCAATAAATTCAGGGTTGCTTTGTATATTAGAATTTGAGTTATAGTAAGATTTTAAAGCAACGTAATCATTGTTTTCGAATTCTTCTAAAGAAAATAGTTCTCGCATTGCAGCCTGGGCATATTTGGAAGTTGGATAATCAAAAATAATTTGTTGAAAATCTGCCTTAGCCCCGGAATAATCTTCTTGAGCAATTTTATCTTGTGCAGAGTTATACATCTCTTCAGCACCATTACTGCCAGCTCCGCTATTTAATTCCCATATTGGTAAATAATTATAATAACTTGCCGGATATAAATCAGTTTCAGGATCAAAATTATTTCCCCAGTAATTATCGCTAACATCCAGTTCTTCATAGATGGATGAACTATAATAAACTAATGGGTACTGATTATCTTCATCAATAATTCCATTCCACTTTATATGAAATGGAAAACTGTTTTGAGTAGCATAGATTTGATGCTTAGAATTATATCTAATAAGCTGTGTTTCATAAGTATAATTAGCCTGACTATTCCCTCTTATAGATACATTACTATTATTCAGACTTGTAATTCCATATTGATTTTGTTCAATTAGTTGATCTCCGAATATATTAGCATAACTGTGATATAACTTTATTCCTATTCCGTTATTACCCAGTCCATTATTCATAATTATATTATCTATTATAATATTTGTACCTCTGAAACTACCTGAATTAAATATTCCAATGCCATCTTTAGAGTTGTAAAAAATTGTACAATCATCAATTTTATAATTGTTATAGCCTTCAATATACACTGCTGTTTCTCCATCATAATTCATTAAAATACTGCCAGATTTGATTTCAACAATACTTGATTTAGAATTACCCATAGTAGCAACTATATTTGAATTGTCAAATTCAGTATTTTCTACAATCAAATCACCTTTTGAGTATTTGATTGATGAATTTTTAAATTTACTGTTTTTTACTAATAATGATTTACTTTTTCCTTTTAAATTGCAATTTTTAAATATTATATCATCAATGTTCAGTTCCTTCATTATTTAGTTTAACCCCTTCCCAACTTTCACCTGTAAGGGAGGTGAAAATACAGTTTTCATTGATGTAGATATCACCAAATATTTCTAAATAATAATCATTGGCAGTAATTTTTGATTCTGATAAAACTTTATTACATCACCTGATGGAACCTCCACTATATCTGATAATCTGATATTATCATAAAGAATTGTATATCCGTATAGTGTATTTTCGATATAATTACAATATACTCCATTGTTCCAATTATTTTTTAACACATCACCCCATTCAACATTTTCAAAATTATATATAGAACCCAAATCAAATATTGCAATCATTCCGTTATCATATGGATTATTCCCAAACTGTCTAAAACCAGTTACTGCAATTTCAATATCACCATCCATATCTAAATCATCAATGGTAGGTGTAAAATACCTATAACTTAACACATTGAAATTCAACACATCATCATATTTTTTTATTGCAACAGGGAAGTCAGGAAGAATATTTCCTGTGTTATCATAAGCATATAATTTTTGCCAGGCATGATTTGAAGCTTCATCAATTTCTAATTGAACGAATGAAAGATCAAGATTATTATCATTGTTTAGGTCTGCTATTGATGGAGAAAATATTTGACCATTTGGTATTTTCAAACCGGGAAAAGGAGTATGCAATGTACCATCCTGATTTAAAATATTTAATTGGTTCATACCCGTAACGATTATCTGCAAAGTACCATCAGACTGCAAGTCACCTATAACAAGTGGTGAGGAACCATTCCCTTTATTATCAAGTGTATATTCATTTTCATCAAAATATCCCAAACTAGTATAAACAAAATCACTATAATAACCATCTACATTTTGAATTGTTACAGGCCATCCAGGTGCATAGTTTCCATTAATATCAAACATATGTACAGTAGTATTATAACCATCATCAGCAAATATAAATTCAAGTGAATTATTCTGAGGATTAAAATCAGCAACTCCTTGGCTATTCCATACTACCATTTTATTCAATAATTTAGGCCATCCGGATAAAATATTACCTTGATTATCAAATATAGCAATATACGATTGATCAGAAGAATTAGATAAAACAACAATGATTTCACATTGATTATCAAAATCAAGGTCAATTATACTTGGAGTCGTCCAAAGCATATTCCAATTGTCACTTAGCTGGTATGGCCAACCATCTGCCATCTCAGTATCATTATGGTATATTGCTATTTGATTTGTATTTTGGATGACTAGAATTTCTAAGTCATCATCATTATCAATATTTCCAATACTTACATTGCTCAAAGCTGTAAATCCTTCTAATGGCCACCCATTTCCATAATCACTTCCATCATATTTAAAAATATTAAGTGAATACTCTATGTCTTCTCCATAGACTGATAAATAAGGTACAATTATTTCTTTAAAGGAATCATTATCAATATCTGCAATAACTGGCTTAATAACGGTTGGATACTGGAATCCACTTTGTTGTAAAACTCTCTCCCAGATTAAAATTCCGTCATAATTATAACAGACTAACTTACAAGGTTTAGTTGCTCCCATGCGATTACCTGTAATAGTAATAAACTGTTTCTTATCAGAGTTGGGTATTAAATTATCAATGATAATAGGATTCAACGTTTGTTCATGATGAAAAATAATGGGAAAACCATTTTGATTAGGAATCTAAGAAAATGCATTAATTTGCAATGTAACAAATAATAAATACAATATTTTTTTCATAATTTTATAGTATTAATTAGATTTACTTCGGTTAATTATAGTTATTTAGTCTTTTGTTGTTGAAGGATTTAAGGGTTGCTGCTATACGCAACAGGCTTCTGCGTATGGCTATTTTATATGAATTTGTTTTTGTTGTTTAATATACGTTTATTTTCGTACCAACTATGTATAATAAAGTACTGACCTGTATATGTATTAACAATTTTTTTTCTGGCAACATTTAATTTAATTGCTCAGCACAAAGAAGAAACAAAAGGCACAGAAAATTCTGTTACTTTGGAAACAGAATCGGAAAATATTGAAGGAACTCTTTTAATTCCCGATGATTCGCTTAACCTCTGTTTTGCACATAATTTTTTTAAAAAAACACGAAAAAATATTTAAAAGACTGAAATATAACAGATTGCGAGTTTCAGAGGTTGTCTTGTTCATTTTGTAAACACTTGAATATCTGACAAATAA
>JAIOSH010000433.1 GCA_021107685.1 Bacteroidales bacterium
GCTAATCATACAAGGTACAACTGACATTCAAGTAAGTGTTAATGATGCAAATAATTTATTAAAAGCAAATAAAAATGCAAAATTGAAAATAATCGAAGGAATGAATCATATCTTTAAAGAGGCAGAATCAGATAGGCAAAAAAATATTTCAACTTATAGTCAACCTGATTTACCGGTGAAAAAGGAATTAATTGAAGTGATAGTTAATTTTATTAAAGAACAATGAAAACACCGCATAATAAAGTCTATTGAGAATAGATGGCGATATGCTTAATTCAAAGAATTTACTGAGTTCAGAAATTATGGCTAAAAAAAAAGTATTTGCATTAAGGATTGCACCTGAAATTATGGAATCCATTGAAAAATGGGCTGCTGATGAATTTCGTAGTGTAAATGGACAGTTAGAGTGTATAATTAGTAAAGCATTAAAAGAAGCAGGAAGATATAAGAAAAGCAAGGAAAATAGTTAAAAGCAGTTATCAGAATAGATTAAGCTTTTTTAAGTGCAGTAAGAAATTCTTCTTTTCTTCTTCTCGAAACTTCTAATTCAGAACCATCTTCCATAATTACATAGCCTCCTTCGCCTTTTTTATATCTTTGTAAATATGCCAGATTTATCAGATGAGATTTATGAATCCTGAAAAAATTAAAAGGTGTCAGCATTTCATCATATTCTTTCAGGGTTTTTGAAACAATTATCCTTTTACCGTCATTAGTAAAAATATTAGTATAATTATTATCCGATTCACATCTTGTTATACTATTTATCTTTACAAAAGAAATTCCATCAATAGTAGGCAATGCTATCTTTTCAAAATTGTTTTTATTGCTTAATAATACTTCAAGTTTTTTATTAATTTCCGCATATCTGCTGCTATCTTCCAATTTATTAACAGCTTCAATCAATTGTTCAGGTTCAACAGGTTTTAGTAAATAATCTAATGCACTAAATTTAAAAGCTTGTATTGCGAATTTGTCATAGGCAGAAGCAAAGATTATTTTAAAATTGATAGATTGTAATTGTTCCAGCAAGTCAAAGCCTGAACCGTCAGGCATCTGTACATCAAGGAAAATAGCATCGGGATTGTTTTTGTTAATTTGTTCAATTCCTGTCTTTACGCAATCAGCTTCGGCTATTATCTCTACATTCTTACAATGCAGTTTTAATAAATTTGATAAAGCATTTCTTGCTTTACTTTCATCGTCAATAATTATTACCCTTATCATTTTTTTTGATGTTTGTGCAAAAATAATAAAAAAAGGAAGATGATAAGTAAAAAAAGTTTTATATAATTTATTCAATTTCAAAAGGAATTCTAAGCTCTACTTTAGTTCCTTTTGCTTTATCATTGTCATCTTTCAAATCAATTATTTCAACTGATATATTCGATTTGCTTTTATCGTTCAGCAAAGCCAGTCTCTCGTTAGTTAGCTGCATACCTAAAGATTTATGCTTAGGTTTATTGGATTGCTTTTTTATTTCTATAGCTTTTTCCCTGCCTATTCCATCGTCAATAACAGAGCAAAGCATAACAATTCCTTCGATTTTCATATTAATATTAATGTTTCCTTTTGTTGGCTTATTAGTTATACCGTGTATAATAGCATTTTCAATAAAAGGTTGTATCAGCATAGGAGGAATATAAGTATATTCAACATCAATATCAGGTGATACATTAATAGTAAAAGCAAATTTATAATCAAACCGTAATTGTTCCAGTTCCATGTTTAGTTGCAGTGTGTTAATTTCATCTTCAACAGCAACGTAAGGTTTCCTTGAGTTTTCGAGTATATAGCGCATCAACCTGGAAAATTTGGATAAAAATGATTGTGCTGATTCGGAATTATTATCAGTTATAAAGCTATTAATTGAATTTAATGAATTGAAAATAAAATGAGGATTCATTTGAGTTCTTAATAGTCTTTGTTCTATTTCCAGATTTTTTCGTTCTAACTCTATACGATAATGTTTCTGCTTGAGTTTATACCTGTTAAAAATAAGAAATGCAACAACAACAAGGAAAAGTATGAAAAAAGCCAAATAATATTTTTGATTTTTTTGTTTATCAATTTCTAATTTCTGGATTTTAATTTCTTTTTCTTTCTTCTCTGTTTCGTACTTTGTTTGCATTTCAGTGATCTCACGTCGGCTTTCACTGTTAAAAAGACTGTCTTTAACTATTGTATATAGTTTATAATATTCAAAAGCTTTATTAATATTATTTTTAGCAGTATAATATTCCGACAAACTTATATAAGCATCTTTTTTCAATTTTGTTTCCTCAATTTCCTCTGCTATTCTCAAACCTTTTTCAAGGAAGGGTAAAGCATCAGAATATTTTTTTAAGCTTGTGTAAACCTCACCTATCTTAATTGAAGAATAAGCGATACTTGCCTTATCTCCGATTTCTTCACTGATATATAATGATTTTTTATAATTGTCAATTGCATTTTTATTATTATGAAGGTGATAATACAAGTCTCCTATATGTTTTAATGAATTAAGAATTCCCTTTTTTGCACCAAGTTCTTCACTGATTTTTATTGATTTTTGGTAATATTTTTTTGCAAGATCATATTTTCCATTTTTATAATATACCTCACCAATATTATTTAATAAAACTGCAATACGAGTTCTGTCCTCTGATTCTTCCAAAAGATCTAAAGTTTTTTGAAAATACTCCAAAGCCATATCATATTTATGCCAGTCTAAATATACAATTCCAATATTATTTAGAGATAGAATGCTTCCTTCATTATTATTGGTTTCCCGGGCAATTAATAATGCTTTTTGATAATATTTTATTGCATAAGAATAATTACCTAAATTCTTATACATAATTCCAATATTATTAGAATTTATGCCAATAGCCTTTTTATCATTAACATCTTCAAAAATTTTTAGTGCTTTAAGCTGATAATTTATTCCTTGATTATAATCACCCGAACTACTATATCCAATAGCCATCATATTGTAAGAAATCGCCTTACCTCGCTGATAATCAATTTTTTCGGATAGTTCCAATGCTTTATTACTGTATTCTAAACTTTTTTCAACAGATATTCGTAAATAATTATATGACAGGGCAATTAAAGTTTGTACTTTATCTTCGTCTTTTACTTCTTCTAAACGACTTTCAAGGCTGTCAATCATAGTTTTTTGGGCAGGAACAATAATAAAAGGCAATAAGATTAATGTAAAAGAAATTATAATTTTAATTCTTCTAAATAACTTAGGAATTTCAACCGTAAAATAATTTAATCTTACCATTAACAATAAATTAAATACCGTTAACTAAATTGTTCTTGAAAAAAAGATTTTATTTTTGTAATTTTGATAAATTTTCAACAAGAAAAATTGCTGTAATATATTTAGCAAAATTAATCTTTAATTTAAATGTATTAACATTAAATTTGTTTATTATGAAAAATTTTTTTACAAATCATGTGAATAAAAGGGGATTTTATTCTATTATAAAAATTTCACTTTTATTAAATTTTTTACTTCTTTCTTTTTATATAAATCTTTATTCTCAGGATGAAACTTCTTCAATAGGAGATCGTGAAAACATTGGTATTTTTGGGGGACCTGCTTATGATCTGAGTTTTGTGTATGGGAATAATCGTTTATTTGCTGCCGTACAATCCCCCGGTACATTATTTTATACTGATGACACCTGTACAACCTGGGTGTCTGCATTTCCTTTTGATTCATTAGAATATGAATTTGGAACTCGTGGGTGGGGAGGTGGTGCTTCTCATGTATTAACAAATATTAAAGGCTGGGTAGCTGTCCGGACAAATCAACCTGAAAGTCAGCTTTCATCATCGGTAATCAGCTTTGAAAAAGGCAATAATAATACATTTCAAACTGCTATTGACCCTTTTATGCTTGAGCAAATTACATCGGACAACTCTCCTGTTTCAGCTATTGGTCTTTCCGAGCATTATATGTATATCGGATTAGGTAAATATCTTGTCAGAATAAATGATACAACTACTTTCGGTTCAAATATAATTGTTGCAAGAGTTGATACTATCCCGGGAGGAAATAACAATTCTGTTATACAAAGTATTGCTGTATCCAATGATGTAACAGGCTATCCGATATATTTAGTTATAAGCAGTTCGCAATATGCAGATGATGGTAAATTATATAAATATGACGGAACATATTTCAATCTGATTTTATCATTTCCCGCAAACTATAATGTTAATACCGTTTTCACACATACCGGGCAAATAACAGGTGATACTACATTTATTAGTTGTAAAAATATTTCAACTAATGTTATTGATATTTTCCGTACTTTAAATGGTGGTATTTTTTGGTTGCCCGTTACACCTTTGGCTGGAGCACCTTACCATCTGACTGATGCCGATTATAGTCCTGATTGGGTTCTATTTATGCAAAATAGTAATGGTTTAAGATTGTCATTCCCAAGCGGGCTTATTTCTGACGATTTGGGAGACACATGGTTACAGGCACCTTTATCTGATTACAGAATTGCTACTCATCCTATTGGGTTAGACCTGATTGCCGGATCAAAATATTATGGCGTAGTAGTAAGCTATTATGGAATATATGGACCTTACGAAGATGTCAATAATATTTGTTTTACAGCAATTAATGTAAATAAAATTGCTGAATCTATGGATGTATTTTATATTGCTACTGATGCGGGTTTAGCTTATTCAACAGAATATTATAATCTATCTATTACAGGTTTTGAACAATGGCAACCTCCTTATGGTGATTTCCCTATTCCTAATGTAGGAAATGAAATGGGAGTTACTTCTGTAGCAATTGATCCTTATGACAGCTTACACGTTATTGCCGGATATTCAAATGGATTTAATGTAACATTTAATGGTCCTTACGATTTTATACCTGTTACACCACCTAACTGGAACACATCAGGTCATTTAGATCCGTTTGTAACTGATATTATTTTCATTACTTCCGATACTATAGTAGCTGTTACAGGTTTTAAATTTAAAGAATTACAAGTTCCATCAGGAATACCTATTGGTAATATTTGGTTGTCTGTTAATGGTGGTATAAACTGGAGTATTGTTACACCTACAGGTCCTGATGTATTTGAACAGGGTAATTGTCTAAATAAGGGTTATATTGTAGGACCTTATGCTGTAATTTATGCCGGTGCAGGATATTTAGGTGGAACATCACCATCTGTACAAGGAGCTTTATGGAAATCTCTTGATAATGGTTTAACATGGTATAAAGAAAATGACGGTCCTTTAGCAGGTTCAAATTATTTGCCAATTTATGATATAGATGTAAATCCTTATAATCCAGATGTTATTTATCTTGCAGCCGACCAGGCTTTTGCAGTATCAAATAATGGTGGTAGTTCATATTTTATTACAAGTGTACCAAATAATACAGGGTCTTTTACTTCTGTCCTTATTGACCCTTTATATCCTGATACAATTTCAGCAGGTGCAGGAAGAAATATATATAAATATGATGTTATATCAGATGAATATGATTTAAAATTTCAAGGAATGCCAGGCGAATTTATTCCCGATCTGGAGAATGGGTCTGTTATGGCAGGTACATCAACAGGTGCTCATAAAATTTCCGAAGCACCGAGATATTATTTGGATATTACAATATTCTTAGAAGGTCCGTATAATGGTCCCGAAATGGGAACACAACTCAATAGCAATGGATATTTACCCCTGTCTCAGCCATACAATACACCTCCATGGAATTATACTGGTACTGAAAGTGTTTCAAGTATTCCAAATAGCGATATAGTAGATTGGGTTTTAATTGAACTTAGAGAAACCGCAGGTGATTCTTCATCAGCTACTGCAGATAAAAGATTTAACAGACAAGCTGCATTCCTGCTTAAAAACGGTTCAGTTGTCGGGACAAATGGTAGTAGCGATCCCAGATTTAACTTTGTAGTTGCAGAAGACTTATACGGTGTAATTTATAATCATAACCATATACTTGTGATGTCAGCCGATGCATTATCATTAAACTCTGAAACCTTTGGATGGAATTTTACAACGGGTGCTAATCAGGCTTATGGTGGTTTAACAGGACATAAAGAAATCGCTACCGGAGTTTGGGGAATGGCAAGTGGTGACGGTGATGGTGACGGACAAGTAACCAATGGTGATAAAATTGATGTTTGGTCTGTTCAAACAGGTAGCTCAGGTTATTATAACGGTGATTTTAGCCTGAATGGACAAGTTGATAATGTTGACAAAAATGATTACTGGATTCCTAATAGCGGATTCGGAACTCCCGTAAGTACACAATGGTAAAAA
>JAIOSH010000268.1 GCA_021107685.1 Bacteroidales bacterium
AACAAATACTCCGCTTCTTGCGTTTGGACGTTGATATGATGTGCTACCTCATCCGATTTGTTATGCCTCATATCCAGTTTCTGTTTAGTTTATACTGAGCTTGTCGAAGTATCAGTACCGACTTTTGTAGTCTCGCTTCCTTTAGTGCATACCTCACGGTAAACCACCTTGCGACTTGCTAAAACTTCAGGACGTTACTCCTGCGTTTACCTGTCCTGAGCGATAGTCGAAGGAAGGGACTTGCACCCTCTGGAAAATTTAACCCACTATTTTGCTCATAAAAATTTTATTTGTATTTTTGCAATTTTTATAAAGCTTTCAGGTGGGTGTGTACTGCTCATGCTGGGCACACACAGCAAATAATAGCCCATAGCCGCTTTATGTACATCAAGACAAATGAGAAGTAACATAAACATACAAGTAATCAATAAACATCCGGTAAGAGAGTGGCTACGGGCCATATTTGCGAAACATTAGAGTGCATTAAAAAAAGCGACAAACATCAAATACAAATATTGATCACCTAAAACTCACAGTCATGATTTTAAAAATACTAGACATTCTAAGAATTTTAATTGTTTCTGCGGCATTCTTTTTTGGATATCAGATTGGTTTTGCTGATGGATATGATCCTATTGCACAGTTACATTTTATGATACCTGTAATAATAGTTGCAATTGCAGGGATATCCGGTTTTGAAGGCTTGTTTTTTGCAAAAAAGTCAGCAGAAATAAAAGGCTTTGAGGTTGGAAGTAATTATCAGCGGCAATCCGCTATTGCATTATTATCTTATGCAGTAGTAGCGATAATTGTTTATTTCAGCAATTGGGGCATAATTGCAGAGTTGACTATTTTTTTTGCCTTTATCTTCTTCTTATTTTTTTCCGGGCTTAATCATGGTATTGATGCTGTAAAACGAAAAAATTACAAATGGCAGAATATTAACCGACCATTCATTACTTTACTTCTGATTGCCGGAATGATATATCCCGTTATAATGGCATTGAAAAGCCTTTGATAAAAAGTATTTTGTTAATTTTAATTCTTATAATTCTCTTCTGCTATGTTATGTGTTGTCTCAAACATATAATTTTGCATATAATTTCATCAAATTATCAAAATTGTTGAGTTCAGAATATTGTGTTCAAAACCGAATTACAAGTGTTCGTATATGGACAATAAAAAATAATAATGTAATTTTACAGCTTTACTAAATATTTGATTTATTGAAAGAAAAAACATATTGTATAATTATTGCGATACAGTGTAGCAATTTTTTATAAGTAAATTTATTATGATTAAATGGTTTATTATTCACCAGTTTAAACAATCTTTCAGGTCAACGATATGGCAAAAAAATCTTATTATAAATATTATTCTTGGGTTTTTTGTATTTATCATTATCCTTGAAGTATTAGTAGGTGGAATTTATCTCGCTGATAAATGGCAGGAGATTTTTCCTGATTCCGATCCTGTCTCAAAATTCAATGGTTTTATCGGTTATTATTTTGCTTTTGCTTTTATTCTAAGATTTTTTATGCAAAATGTTCCTGTACTTACAATTCAGCCATATCTGCACCTGCCTGTAAAAAAATCTTCATTAATAAATTATGTACTTGTAAAATCTTTCCTGAACTTTTTTAATTTTTTACCATTATTTTTTGTAATTCCATTTGCGATTCTCCAGCTTAGCCAGTTTTATCCCCTATCGACAGTTTGGGTGTGGCTTTTATCCATAATTTTGTTAGTGCTTTCCAATAATTTACTTATAGTATATCTGAAAAAACAATTAGTTGCAAATTCCAAAATAGTGGCTTTTTTCGGATTATTTATAGCTGCCCTGCTTTTGCTTGATTATTTTAAATTAATTTCTTTTTCTGAGCTTTCTACTGCTATATTCGGACACATAATTGAATATCCATATTTAATTATTATACTTGTTTTAATTATGCTTTCAATTTATATCCTGAATTATTTTTTCTTAAAATCACATTTATATCCCGAAGAAATAAACATTAAAAAAGAAAAGAAAACTAATGCAATAACAAATATCAAATATTTGCAGACACTCGGAATTATCGGTGAAATTATTGCTTTGGATATAAAACTTTACTGGCGTAATAAACGGACAAAAACAATTATTTATATGACGCCAATATTTTTACTTTACGGCCTTTTTTTCTATCCACAGGAAACTTCCAGTGAAGGTTTTGGGTTCTTAATTTTTATCGGGATATTTATGACCGGCGGACTTATGTTAAATTACCTGAATTATGCTTTCAGTTGGGAAGGCAGGTATTTCGATTATATTTTAACAAGCAATATTGATGCTGAAAAATATATCCGCGTAAAATTCATAATATCATTATTAGTTTGTACTTTCAGTTTTGTTGTTACTATCCCTTATGTGTTATTCGGAGTTAAAATTTTGCTTATCAATTTTATTACCTTTCTTTTTAATATCGGGGTAATATCTTTTGTATTATTATATAATGCCACCTTTAACAAAAAAAGCATGGACTTAAGTAAAGGTGCTACATTTAATTACCAGGGAATGGGAGCATCAAACTGGCTTGTAATGTTACCTGTATTTTTACTTCCGATATTTATCTATTTTCCTTTTAATTATTTCGGAGTTCCTTATACAGGATTAATAGTTGTTGGATTATTAGGAATTTCCGGATTATTATTTAACAAATCAATATTGAAAATAATAACAAAACAGTTTTACAAACGAAAATATAAAATGGCAGAAGGATTCAGGGAGAAAGGATAAAAAACAGAAATTGATTTAAGAACATTGATTAACGATTTTAGATTTACGAAGTTAAAAACTGATGAATTATTTTAAAATGAATTAATCTCTATATTCATAAAAAGCATATAAACATGATTGAAGCTAAAGAATTGACAAAAAATTATAGCGGAACAACAGTTTTAAATATTCCGGAGTTAAAAATAAATAAAGGTGAAAGTTTCGGATTAGTTGGAAATAATGGTGCAGGAAAAACAACATTTTTCAGGTTGATACTTGATTTGATAAGACCAAACTCAGGCGGAGTATGGATAAACAATAAAAATGTTGCAAAAAGCAATAATTGGAAATTGTTTACAGGTTCTTATCTTGACGAAGGATTTTTAATTGATTTTCTTACACCCGAAGAATATTTTGATTTTGTAGGAAATACCAAAGGTTTGTCAAAAGGTGATATTGATGATTTTTTAAAAACCTATAAAGAATTTTTTGACGGACAAGTGTTGGGCAAAAAAAAATACATACGCGACCTGTCTTCCGGTAATCAGATGAAAGTCGGAGTGGCTGCCGCATTAATGGGAACCCCCGAAATACTTGTACTTGACGAACCATTTAACAGCTTAGACCCATCTACTCAAATACGCCTGAAAAATCTTTTAAGAAAATTAAAAACTGAAAAACAAGTTACAATGCTTATTTCAAGTCATGACCTGAACCATGTAACTGAGGTTTGCGAACGAATTGTTGTGCTTCAAGAAGGTGATATTGTTCACGATATCAAAACAGACAAAGATACCTTAAAAGAACTTGAAGATTATTTTGCAGTTTAAAGTTTTAATGCCATATCAAATTTTAATTCACTATTAAGCGACTTTTCTGTCTTTTGAAAAAGAAGTGATTTTTCATGGTTTATTCTTTCCTGAAAAAGAGCATAATCTTGATTTGCAGTATGATTTTTTTCAATTAAAAACAGATAGAGAAAATTATCTGCATTAACTCTGTCGTGCCACTTTCCAATAATATTCTCTATTTCTTTTAGCCTTTCTTTTGATACATTTAAGAATAATTTTTCAGAAATATTGTTTTCTAATATTTCAAGTAAATAGTAAATCTGTTTTAATATGGTCCTGATCCTATGGATGTTTTTATTATTTGATAAATCACTTTTTAAATGATTTATAATAGTAATCTTTTTGTTTAGAAATTTTAATGATCCTGATTGAAAATCTTTAAATAATGCCTGATCAAGTGTTTTGTTTATTTTTTCCTGATCAATTATCTTTTGATTTTCATCAAAATACCCTAAGTTTTCATTAAAATCTGTAATTGCTTTTAATTCCTTATCTTTTAAAAAATTATAATAATCCTTAAAATTAATATTTAATTCTTTTTTATATAATTCAAAAAGCTGTAACTGGATTTGAACATCTCTGATTTTTCCGGCAAGCTTAAACAATTTCTTAATTTTTTTTAATTGTTCTTTAGCTTTGAAATTTTCAGGTGTTAAAAATTCAATGAATTGAAATAAAACCCGTATTCTTTTAATGCTTAATCTCATTTTATGAATAGCAGTAACATCAAAACCTTTTAAAGAAACAATGAAATTTTCATTAAAGATTTCTAATTGTGTCAGGAAATATTTTTGTAGATCATTTTGCATATTAAAATGAAATCAGCTAAAAATAAATAATTAATTGGTTAATTTTAAAAGAATTACACCGTGAGGTTCAATTGTACCGGAGAATTTTTCATTTGTAGTACCAACATCCTTTTTTTTCCACAGGTCTCTTATTTTATAATTGTTTTTAATATCCAGGCTATTCCAATCAATATTAATTTCTTTAGCATTTGTACTTCGGTTTAAGAAACAGATAGCAATATTTTCCGATTCCATAGGCTTATACCAAACTTCAAAATCGCCGTCATCCCTGATTTTATATCCCTGCTTTCCCAAAACATCCTGGTCAATAGCTATTACTTCTTTGTTTGTAAGGATTTCAGTTATTGATTCAGACATATCTCTTAAATCGTTTCCAGCCATTAATGGAGCAGCAAGCATACACCAAAGACTGAAATGAGCTATACATTCAGTATCATTCAAGCCGCCATTACCAACTTCTAACATATCAGGATCATTCCAATGGCCTGGTCCTGCATAAGATTCCAATCCATTTTGCAGGTCAAGGATTTTTATCCAGCCCATTCCTCCCCAGTCTGTAGTACAATCCCAGCAATTCAGAATATCTCCGGTAGTTCGCCAGAGGTTTCCTCCAGCTTCCTTTCCCCAAAGCCAGGGTTTATTTGTCCCCCATTCACAGATACTAAAAACAATTGGTCTTCCTGATTTTACAATAGCATTTTTCATCAACGAATAAGAAGCTTTTGCATTCTGAGTGCTGTGATTACACCAATCGTATTTTAAATAATCAACTCCCCATCCGGCATAAGTCCTTGCATCCTGATATTCATATCCACGACTACCCGGTCTTCCTTGACATGTTTTCATACCTGCATCCGAATATATGCCAAATTTCAGTCCTTTTGAATGAACATAATCGGCAAGAGCTTTTATACCTGAAGGAAATCTTTCAGTGTCGGCAATGATATTCCCAAGACTGTCTCTGCTTACCTGCCAGCAGTCATCAATTACAATATATTCATAACCTGCATCTTTCATACCGCTATTCACCATAGCATCTGCCATTTCCTTAATCATATTTTCATCCACATCACAACCGAACTTATTCCAGCTATTCCATCCCATTGGGGGTGTTAATGCTATTTTCACATTTTCCTGAGCATAAATAACAGAGGAAAACAAAACCATTAGTAATAGAATTATTTTTTTCATCTTATTATACTTTTATAATTATTAAAACATTTCCGGATAATATTTTTTATATCTTTGCTACGAAATTAGAAAATAATTTATTATAAATTTAAAAAAATTATAAAATGTCAGTTTTAGTAGGAAAAAAAGCCCCATTATTTGAAGCGGATGCTGTAATAAATGGAAGTGAATTTATAGAAAAATTTTCATTAGAACAATATATTGGAAAAAAACATGTAATATTTTTCTTTTATCCTTTAGATTTTACCTTTGTATGCCCAACTGAAATAATTGCATTTCAAAGAAAGATAGAAGAATTTGAAAAAAGAAATGTTGCAGTAGTCGGCTGTTCGGTTGATTCAAAATATTCGCATTGGGCATGGTTAAATACAGAACAAAAAGACGGTGGAATTAAAGGTGTTACATTTCAAAAACCATATCAGAAAACTTTGATGTTCTTGCCGGTGAATATGATTATGATGATGAAGATGAATTAGAAATTTTCGATGGTGACCCTATTGCATACAGAGGATTATTTCTCATTGACAAACAAGGAACTGTTCGTCATCAGGTAGTTAATGATCTTCCTTTAGGAAGAAGTGTTGAAGAAGCATTAAGAATTGTAGATGCTTTACAATATTATGAAGAAAACGGCGAAGTTTGCCCTGCTGACTGGCACAAAGGCGATGATGCTATGCAGGCTACTCATCAAGGGGTTTCTTCATATTTAAGTACTCATTAATTGATTAGATATTTAGTCTATTACCTGAAATCGGTAAAATTGCACATTCATTTTGGGTTGAAATGATAAATACATACAACAACATGATAATTGATGAATATATTGTTATGCCTAATCATATTCATTTGATATTGTTTATTAATTACAACTAAAATTTTAATAACCAATTTCAAGGTTAAGCTGATTTTTTAATTTTATAATTGCAGGATTTTTTTCAGCCATTTTCTTAAATTTTTCTTCAGAAGTATAAGGCTTATCTTCTTTTTTATTTTGAACTATTAATATTTTTAAATCAATAGGTTCGTTTTTTAATTCTTTTCTTAAAAACCCTAATAAGTCCAGCTTATTTTCATTTATTTCATTTTCCTGTATTTTATTATCGACTGTAAATTCAATTATAAAATTATCTTTTAATAAAGGTTTACGTTTTATTAAAGTTGAATAATAGTTTTTATCAGAAATAACTGATTGGGCGAAAATCTCCCAGGTTTTTTGCAATTGTTCCTGTGTGAAATCATTTGAAAGCCGGTATTTATTTTTATTTTCCTCAACTGTTACATTTTCCGAAGTTTTTTTATATTCTGATTTTTCATCAGGTTTTATAGATGTTGTTTTATATATAGAACTCGACGGTGTTGTAAGGGGAACTGCAGGGGCTGAAGTAGTTTTATTTTTATCAGGACTTATATGAGGTTTTGTAGCATAAGAGCTTGTTGCAAGCTTATCCTTTTTTTGCAAAGGAGAATAATCAATCTTTTTTGCATCTGTCTGAATATCCGAACTTGAGTTTATTGAACACATCTGCATTAGAGATAGTTCAAGATGTAATGATTTATTGTTACTGCTTTTATAATTTATGTCACAATTATTATTAATATTTAATGCTTTTAAAAGAAATTTCACTGAACAATTTAAAGCCTGGTTTTCATATTTACTTTTAATATTTACACCAACTTCAAGGAGTTTAATTGTAGAAGCATCTTTACAAACCAATAAATTCCTGAAATGTTCTCCGAGTCCTATGATAAAATGCAGTCCATCAAAACCATTATCAATAATTTCATTAATAGTTAATAATGTTTGCTGAATATTTCCCTGAAGAATAAAATCGGTTATTTTGAAATAATAATCATAATCAAGCACATTAAGATTATCAATTACGTTTTTATAAGTAATGTTCTTACCGGCATAACTTACAATCTGGTCAAAAATTGAAAGTGCATCTCTAAGTGCCCCGTCCGATTTTTGAGCAATAACATGAAGAGCATCCGATTCAGCAGTTACATCTTCGCTTTTAGCAACAAAATCTAAGTGCTTTGCAATATCATCAATTGTAATTCTTTTAAAATCATATATCTGGCAACGTGAAAGAATTGTAGGGATTATTTTATGTTTTTCAGTGGTGGCAAGAATAAATTTAGCATAGGACGGCGGTTCTTCAAGAGTTTTCAAAAAAGCATTAAATGCCGAAGCCGACAACATGTGTACCTCATCAATAATATATACTTTATATTTACCAACCTGTGGCGGTATTCTTACCTGGTCAACCAAATTGCGGATGTCATCAACCGAATTGTTTGAAGCAGCATCTAATTCGTGTATATTAAATGAAGCTGAACTGTTAAATGAAACACAGGATTCGCATTTATCACATGCTTCAAGGTTTTCTGTTAGGTTTTTGCAATTGATGGTTTTGGCAAGTATTCTGGCACAAGTAGTTTTCCCAACGCCCCTTGGTCCACAAAATAAAAACGCCTGTGCTAAATGATTGTTCTTTATAGCATTTTTTAAAGTGGTTGTTATTGATTTTTGCCCGACAACCGTATCAAATGTTGCAGGCCTGTATTTTCTTGCTGATACAATGAAATTCTCCATACTGTTAAATTAAATTTCAAAATTAATAATTTAATCTTTACAATTTATTAATAATTTTAAAAATTCCTATACTTTTGGATATAATTTTTTTTGAAAAACATGAAATCAATTTCTAAAAATTCCTGGTTTGTACGTAATCCCAATAAAACATATTTTATATTAGTTTTACTTTCAGTTATATTTATTGATTGGATATCCGGTATGATTTTTATTCCTCAGGATTATAATTCTTTCAGATGTCCTCATTATTATTATCACCATGACCTTCTTCCGAATCAAAAAACATTAAATATATGGGGTGATAGGGTTTATGAGATTTATACCAACTCATTAGGATTTAAGGATAAAGAAATCAGAAATATCCCTTTGAAAAAAAATAAGAAAAGATTACTTTTTATCGGAGATTCTTATACCGAAGGAATAGGAATGACTTATAATGAGAGTTTTATCGGATTATTAAATAATAAACTTAATAAAAATAATATTGAAATTCTCAATGCAGGTGTTGTTAGTTATAGCCCAAAATTTTACTATTTAAAAACCAAATATCTGATTGAAAGAACAGGTCTTGAATTTGATGAACTGTATGTATTTATTGATAATAGCGATATTCTTAATGAAATAACCTATGAAAATTTTACTCCTTATGAAAATAAATATTTTAAACGGGCAATTATCAATATAAAAAGGTTTCTTTTTAAACATTCATATATTTATTATTCAATTGCTAATTTAATTTTAAATTCAAAAAGAGATCCTATTACAGAAGGATGGAACAGGGTGATGGGAAATGCCCTATTAGATGAAATGTCTTTGGAAAATCCCGATTTCATAAGTTCAATTCTTACATGGAGCTTAAATAAACAGGTTTTTGAAAAATGGGGTAAAAAGGGTTTATTATTAGCTGAAAAAAATATGCTGAACCTTATTGATTTATGTAAGGAAAATAATATTAAAATTAATATTGTTATATATCCATGGCCTATAATAATTTATCATAAAGATCTGGAAAATATTCAGGTCAGTTTTTGGCGTGAGTTTTGCGAAAAAAACAAGATTACTTTAATCAATTTATATCCTGATTTTATTAATAATACTGAATCTAAGATAATTATTAACAAATATTTCATTATAAACGATGTTCACTGGAATAAAGAAGGACATAAACTTATTGCAGATAAATTGATGAAATATATATTGATGTAGAAACAAATTAAAACAATATACAAAATGACTCAAAATAAAAACCTTATCACATCAATCGCTCCAATTGATCGTATCATTTCAATTGACGTTTTGCGAGGCGTTGCAGTTCTTGGCATCCTGATCATGAATATCCAAAGTTTTTCCATGATAGGGACAGCTTACATCAACCCGACAGCTTATGGCGACCTTAGCGGTATCAACAAATGGGTATGGATAATCAGCCACTTGCTTGCCAGCGAAAAATTTATGAGCATTTTTTCCATTTTATTCGGAGCAGGGATTATTCTTTTCACCGACAGAGCCATTGAAAAAGGCAGAAAAGCAGCACCGATTCATTACCTGCGTAACTTTTGGCTTTTCGTTTTCGGGATGATTCATGCCTACCTGATTTGGTATGGTGATATACTGGTTGCTTACAGTTTATGTGCTTTTTTGGTATTTCTGTTTCGTAAGATCAAACCGACAAAATTACTGATCATCAGTGCTGTGTTTTTCATCATACCTGTAATTATTTATCTTATGGGAGGATTTTCAATAAAATACTGGCCGCAGGAAGCTTATGATCAAAACCTGCAAAACTGGCTGCTTCCCCATGATTTGGTTGAAAAGGAAGTAGCAGCTAAGCAGGGAAGCTGGATAATGCAGATGGAGTTTAGGGCTGCCGGCGCATTTTTCATGCAAACCTTCCTGTTTATTATGCTAATCTTCTGGCGTGTGGTTTCTATGATGCTGCTCGGCATGGCATTGTACAAGTGGGGCATATTATCTGCCGGTCGCTCAAAAAAGTTCTACATTAGGATGGTTTTTATTGGTTTGATTTTAGGATATGCTGTGGTTGGATTTGGGATTAATGAGAATTTCCGTGCCAACTGGCTTATGGATTATTCAATGTTTTTTGGAAGCCAGTTTAATTATATAGGCAGCCTTGGCGTTGTGCTTCGGTACATTGGTATTGTTATGCTTAATTGTAAATCTGTTCATTTCAAAGGTTTTAAAAGTGTTTTCTCATCTGTTGGAAAGATGGCTTTTACCAATTATATTCTGATGTCAATTATTTGCACGTTCATTTTTTATGGTCATGGTTTTGGATTATTCGGACAAGTAGAAAGATCATTTCAAATACTTATTGTGATTGGCATTTGGGTATTGCTATTGATAATTTCTCCCTTATGGCTCAGATATTATTATTTCGGGCCTCTTGAATGGCTGTGGAGGGTACTGACATA
>JAIOSH010000133.1 GCA_021107685.1 Bacteroidales bacterium
TCACATTGTCAAGGCCCGTTATACTTGTTAGGGCATCGTTGTACGTAATCCAAAGGTGTCCCCCGATGGAAGTTACATTGTCAAGGCCTATTAAACTTGTCAGGGCATCATTGTGCTTAATCCAAAGGTATCCCCCGATGGAAGTCACATTATCAAGGCCCGTTAAACTGGTTAGGGCATTGGAATACGTAATCTCAATGTGTCCCCCGATGGAAGTCACATTGTCAAGGCCTGTTAAACTGGTCAGAACGGGATTACCACTATAATCATCACCGATTAAAAGATATCCCCCGAAAGCTGTCAAAACATTTAATCCGTTTAAATTAGTTATGTCATTCCCATTAATCTTAACATTTCCTTCTATTTCTGTACAGTTAGGGTAATTGGTTTGGAAATTGTTGATTTCAGCCTGAGTTGTAAAAGTAATTCCTTCAGGCAGGCAGGATTGGGATAATGCATAAGCATGAAAGATGAAGGTTAGAACAATCAATAAGGTTAATTTTTTCATAATTGTATTTATTTGTAACTAATTAATAAATATAATTTTCTTCATCAATGTTTCACCTGAAGAAATAAAAATTAAATAATAAATACCGGGTAAAATATTATCAGGGTGATATTCAAAATTATAAATGCCCTTTGATAACTTTTTTTCATAGATAGTTTCTATTTCCCTGCAATATTTATCCATTAAATACAATCTTGTTTCACCTGTTTTCTTCTGATTAATACGAATACTAAGTAAGTTTGTAAAAGGATTAGGAAAACAAGATAAAATTTCTTGTTTTTCATTTAAAATAAATTCATAAACTGAATTTGTATCGCATGGAAAAAATGCCTGACCGGGAGAACCCTTAATACAACCTGTTTTCCAATTGCTACCATCATTTAAATCACCATTATAATCAATTATCTCAATAGTTCTTCCTGTTCCATTAGTATTGGGAGGCCAAGGCGGTTCAGGTGAGTAATAAATTGTTACTATGGGCTGATAGAATTTATCAAATAATTGTAATGAATCCCCATTACTACTTAGTCCGAAATTAAATGAACCCAAATAATTTGAAATATCAGGATAAATATTACTAAAATCAAGTGTATCCTGTGTCAAAACAAGATATTCTTCAATCTGGAGAATTGTATTTTCAGGAATTTCAAAAATATGTTCGTCCTCATCATCTTTAAATATCCACTTACTCATATCAACATTAACAGTATCATTATTAAATAACTCTATCCAGTCGCCTGCATCTGATGCAGTGGATGATCTGTAATTTATTTCCGTAATAATAATCCGGGCAGGGTTAATACAATTAAAATATGCCTGTCCGGGTGAGCCTCCAAAACATCCCTGTTTCCAATTATTTCCATTGTTCATATCCCCATTATAATCAATTAATTCCAAAGTTCTGCCAGAGCCATTAGTTCCGCCGGGCCAGGGCGGGTCAGGAGAATATACCATTAATAAATTCAAATGACCTAAATCATCATAAAGACGTAATTGTTCTCCATTACTGCTTAACCCAAAATCAAAAGGTCCAATATAATTTGTTATTTCAGGATAGTGCCATGAAAACTTTCCGGTATCTTGTACCAAAACCAAATATTCCTGTGGAGATAATACTGTATTTGCAGGGAACTCAAAAACATGTATATCTTCACTGTCTTTAAATATCCAAGCGCTTAAATCAATAACACTAGTATCATTATTATAAAGTTCAATCCAGTCATCAGCATTTTGGTTTGGATGTGATTTATAATTTATTTCTGTAATAATAATTTTTGCGGTGTCGGGATATCCGAAAAAATGTGCAGTAATTGTATCATTTTTATATGAATTAAAATAAATTATTCTGCTTGAATCGCTTAGAGCAGCAGAATCGGAAGTCTCCCAAAAATAAAAATGATACCCGGGGTTTGGTATGGCTTCAATCTTTACAGGTACTCCGTCAAAATATATACCTGTCCAAAGAGATGTGTCAGGTATAATAGTATTTATTTTAATTTTTGCAATATTCGGAGTATCAATTCTAAAGGTCAATGTATCCGTTTTAATGAGATCAAATTCTTCAATAATATTTTCGCGTACAAATGCGGGGCGAATATTTATAAAACTTTTAATCTTAGTATTAATATGATATTGTTCCCATGAGCCGAAATTACCGCCCCATTTTTCTTTATGTCTTTCCATTTCCGGTCTTAGCCTGTCAACTAAAGTATCAAGATGATATATAAAATTTCCGGGCAAAAAAATCGTGTTCATAAGGTCAGCATACCTGTTAATAAAATAATTCTTAAATTCCTGGTTTAAGAGTAATCGCTGAAATATCAATGACGGATAAAACAGAGTATCATTTAAAATTCTTTCAAAAGCATTAACATAAGCATAGTTCCACGACCAAAACGCCATACTTACATCAACATCAAATAAAATAAAACGCCATTTATAATTATCCGCTTTCCAGAATTTTAAGTTATTTCGGGGCCAATCTGTATTAATTATATAAAGTTCTGTTATCATATAATCGCAAAAATTTTCAATATCCAACATTAAATTTACCGAATCATAATTTTCAGTTTTGGATATATCATTGGACGTAATAAAATCCATCATAGAGAGAAATTGAATATTTGAACCTTCGACAACTAAAGCTTGTTTTTCTAAAATATCAACATTATCAATAGAAATTCCATGATTATTTTGAAGATAGTATTTATCAACCCTTTCACGAATATTAAGTATTCCCCAATAATTACCATTTATAAAAACAAGAGACGGATTGTAATCCATAACATCATTATGGGTTTTATTTTGAACCAGCTTATGTATCAAAGGGTCTCTCAAATAGGCTTTGCTAAAATCACTACCGGAATTTCTAAGAAGGATTCTTTTAAAATCGGAAATATCTTTATCCTTAAATAATTTGTAATCAAATGTTGATTTTCCATATTTTGATTTTGCCAATAATCTGAAACTTTTCAAATTATAAGCCCTTGACCAGCCACCATGAATTTTCATGCCACATTCCTGTTCAAATACAGGTATTCCATCTTCACGAAAATATTCAATATTAACAGGAATTTCCCAATCATTCCAGAAATTTGCTCCATAATAAGGAAAATCGGGTTTTGCATTGGGTCCCATTACATAAATTCCATTGTCCCAGTTCCATAAATTATAAGGGTCTGTGCTTATTGATATTACCGGCAATGAAGATGAATCATTAATAAAATAAGTATTTGTTTGAGTTTCACCGGGTAAATAATTATCTTTAAACGCCCTTGCACGAATTACAGTTGTAGAATCAAAATTTATTGCATCTAAGTAAATACAGGAAGTATCTGTCGGGATACTGCCATCTTTTGTATATCTTATTATTAATGATGTATCAAATATATTTAAAAAAATATTTTGGTCTGAAGAATAAAAACCTGAATTTAATGAAAATACAGGAGTTTGCTCAACAACACCATCATAAGTAAGCGAATTATTATTTGATGTTCCCGGACTAGGTTGTCCGAAATATTTTATAACATAAGATCCATCAGGATAATTACCGGCAGAAGTATTAAGTTGTAAATAAGGAATATTAAGCTCTTCAATAGTATTTCCCAAACTATCGGAAAGAATTATCAATTGGTCATTATCGGAAATTTTAAAATTAGTATGAACAAGCAAATTATCGGCATAAAACCACTCAGGTATAGGATTGAAGAATGTTGAAGAATCATTAATACTAACGGAAAAAAAAGGAATCAGAGACATATCATTATCACACCAGTAATTATGTGCCTGAATAGTAAGTACATTTGTGCCATTTAAAATTAATGACTTTAATTTTTCAGAAGTAATATTAAATGATTCAGGGAGACCTCCCTGGTACATTTGTGCTTCATGGGGACTAAAGGCAGCAGCATTAAAAGGCGGTACTTTTCCGTCATTAACCATATTGCCTCTTACAATTTCCTTTCCATTCAAATAAGCTACAAAACCATCATCATAATCAATATGCAAAACAGCATTTGTAATCTTACTTGTATCAGGAATCGTAAATTTTTTCCGGATATAAACCGATAACAGGGTATCACAGATTATTGTATTATCATCACCATCGCCAAACCCAAAGCCTCCTATTCCATCCTGCCATAAAGAATCATTATAGGATATATGTGTCCAGTCGGGATCGGGTTCTGCAACAGGATTTAAATATTTAAAAGTATCCTCGGTAAAAATAATTGTTTCCCAATGATCAATTACTTGCTTCCTGTTTTTACCGGATACAAAAAAAGTAAGAAACGAATTAGCGGAAATACTTATATCAGGAAACTGCCATTTATATATATTTGCAGTGTCATCACTTATAAAAAAATTATTTAAGCTGACTATGGAATCATCAGTATTATAAAGTTCAATCCAATCCTCTGCATCACCATCTTCATCAAATAAAGTTGAAAAATTTCTATGACATATTTCATTAATTACAACCTGGGCTTTAGTTGTAATTATACAGGATACAAGTAAAAATAAAATTAAAAATTTAAAATTAAATTTCATTGATTATTGTTAATTAATTTGATGAAATATTTGACTGGTTAATAAATTTATAAAAAATCTCAGTGTTTTCATAAACACCGATAAAATTTTCCGCACCCGGACCAAAAGCAAAAACCGGCACCATAACGGCAGTATGCTCGTCAGAAGCAAAAGCCCCTTCAATTGTATTTAAAGTTAAATCACCATCTATCAAACAAAATCCACCTGTTTCGTGGTCGGCTGTGATAACAATTAAAGTATTTCCATTTTGTTCAGCAAAATCCAATGCTAAACCTATTGCTTTATTAAAATCCAACATTTCGGCTATCATATAATTCTGGTCATTATCATGACAAGCCCAATCAATCTGCGCACCTTCAATCATTAAAAAAAATCCTTTAGGATTATTGCTAAGTATTTTCAAAGCTAATTGAGTTGCAATAGAAAGCATATTACCACGTCCATCCAACATACTTGGTGGTTTTTCTTCAGCAATTAATGCTGCAACTTTACCAGAATTAATATTTGAAACATTGTCTAAATTATACAATACATGATAATCATTTGCTAATATAGTATCTATTAAATTTAAACCATCAATTCTATTATCAAAATTTTTTCTTCCTCCTCCAATAAAAACATCTATATCTGTTTTCATTAAATCACAGGCTATGTTTTCATATTCATACCTGTTAATTTGATGTGCGTAAAAAGCCGCAGGAGTAGCACCTGTAATTCGGTCTGTTGTAACAATACCTGTTGAATATCCATTGTCTTCCAATATTTCAATAATACTAAGTACAGGATTTCCATTTGCATCAACCCCTACTGAACCATTATTTGCTTTATGCCCGGTAGATAGAGCAGTACCACTTGCACCTGAGTCTGTAACATATTCATCTGCCGAGCTGGTTTTTGTTAATCCTATATATTTACACTTGCTCATATTTATTTCATCATTATTTACAGTCATAGCACCTGTTATTTGACTTAATCCCATTCCATCTCCAATAAGGAAAATAATATTTTTTGGTTTTGAATTATCATTTTCAATAATAACAGGTTCATACTTGATGTTTTTTTCTTTATTGCATGAAAATATTATCAGAACACATAAAAAAATCAGATACTTTTTCATCATATTAGTTGAATTAATTTTACAAACTGTAAAATTAATTATATAAATGGAATTATTCAAATTTATATTTTTCTTGTAAAAAAACACTTGAAGAGTATGAAAGGAAGTTGTGAAAAATTTAGATTTAAGAATTGAGATTTAGGAATTAATTTTTGCTTTATAATGCAGCTTTTGATCTTATAGTATTAATAAAAATTTTCCCTATTGCTGATAAAGCACTAAAAAATTCAGATGTGTGAGAGCGTTCAGGGAAAATTTTTCTAACCATTGATTCGTCCCAAAAGGTTGTAAAATATATTAAATAGGCAGGATCAGTCGGATTAACCATATAATCAATTTTATCTTTCCATTCATATCTAACAGTTACAAGATTCATATTGGTTTGCCGAAGAATTTTATATCCAACTGAAACTTTTGGTAAATATGTTAAAAACAAGTACCCGAAATCCATATATGTTTTAAACCATACTTTTTCTTTTTCAACTAAAACCAATTTACCGTCAATTTCAAGAATTACCCATTTATGAGATTTTTTTGGGAACAAATATTCGCCAATAAGTGAAGGAACCTCAATATATCCCCGCTTTGAAACTCTTTCCTGCTCTTTTAGAAATTTATGCGGATTTTCGACATGCTCTAATACCTGGTTGCAAATTGAATAATCGAACTCCTTATCTTTAAATGGCATATTTTCCCCATCAGCTTGAATAAATTTTTGATTTTTTAAAACCTTTTTATCTGTTTTACGATGGTAATTCACATCCACAAACTTATCAACAACTACATTTGTTCTGGGATGTGGATTAAAACCGCCTCTAACTTCAACAACATAATCTGATTTTTTAATTGATAAATCAAATCTTGATTTTGGATTTCTTGTTTTCATCCCAAAAAATTTATATTAATAAAGAATAAAATGTTAGTAATACTATATTCTTTATTATTATAAATAGTAACCTTGATTTATATAGATTTTTATCAATTAATAATGTCTGATAAATTTTGAACTGAGTAGGAAACAGAGCATTTAGCAGTTTTTTAAAAAGATTTGAAACATTTGCATATTATTTCATCTGCCTGATAAAATCCTCTGCCTGCTCTTTTGAAGGTACTTTTCCATGCCATTCATAATTATTTTCTATGCTTTTAACTCCTTTTCCCATTTTTGTTTTAGCAATAATTACAGACGGCTTTCCTTTATATTGTTTTGCTTCATTGTAGGCATTTATAATTTCAAGATGGTCATTACCATTACATTTTATAACATTCCATCCGAAAGAATTCCATTTATCTGTTAGAGGTTCCAATTCCATAACATCTGAAGTTTTACCGTCAATTTGCACATAATTCCTGTCAATTAGAGCTATTAAATTGTCCAAATTAAAATTTCCTGCACTCATAGCAGCTTCCCACACCGAACCTTCCTGTAATTCACCATCACCTAAAATGCAGTAAACCTTCCATGATTTATTATCCATCTTAGCGGCAAGAGCCATTCCAACTGCAACTGATAATCCCTGACCTAATGAACCTGCCGATAATTCTATACCGGGCAATTTGTGGTCTCTTCCCGGATGTCCCTGTAATCTTGAGCCTAATTTCCTTAAAGTTAGTAGTTCTTCTTTGGGAAAATATCCTGCATGAGCCAAACTAGTATAAAGAACAGGTGCAACATGACCGATTGATAATATAAGGCGATCTCTTTCTTCCCATGTTGGTTCTTGAGGTTTATGATTTAATACATTAAAATAAAGAACAGTAAAAACATCTGTCAATCCTAATGAACCGCCTGTATGACCGGAACCCGCTTCTGCCAGACTTCTTATTATATCAATACGGATTTCTTTGGAAATCTTTTCTAATTTTTGTATAGAACTTATTTTTTTGAATTTCATTTTATAATATTCTTTTTTATTCAAAAGCAAAATTAAAAAAACCACCGTTTTATTGGTGGTTTTTTTTAATGAAATAGTTATATTTTCTTATAAATGATATAAAACCCCAAAAGTAAAAACAGCCTGATCATAATTACTTACAACATATTTTATTTCACCAAACCCTATTAATGCTCCTGTAAAGCTATACGTAGCTCCTCCACCTATATTAAATCCGACTTCAGTTTCAGAACTTTCAAAATCCCCACCATAAGCATAACCCATATAAGTATAAGTATCTTCTTCCCACTTTGATTTCCAATGTGTAATATTAAGACCGGCTAAACCATAAGCAGAGAATTTATCGCTTGATGTAAAGACATAATGACCATCAAAATTTAATTCCCACAAATGCCATTTCCATTCTGCTGTACCAATTGTTTCTTTTTTAGGAAAAAAGAATGTAAAATTCATTAAACCATGAATTTCTTCAGTTACTTCATATAACCCTCTAATATTAATTCCAAGGTTCTCTATTTCAGTGCCATAAGAAAAGCCGCCACCAAAAGCAATTTTTTCTTTAAAATCCTGTGCCGTTACTGAATTAATAAGTATTAATCCAAATGCAAATAATAAAATTTTTTTCATAATTTTTGATTATTAATTAATTTTTTGCAAATGTATAAAAATGTTTTAAATAAATTACAGATTTAATATAAAACAAAAAGACTACCTGTTTTCAGATAGTCTTTTAAAAATGATTCTATAAATTCAAATTATTCAAAATAAAAAACAAGCCCCGCACTAATACTAATAGCACTTGTTTTAATATCATTATACTTATCATCAACATTTCCAAATTCACCAATTTTGTTTAAACCCAAATCATATCTTGCATCAATCATTATATCCATATTATCAGATATTGGAATTAAAGAACCAACACCTCCGATAAAACCAAAATCAAAACCTTTATATTCTTCTCTCCACTTTCTGTCATCAGTATCAGGATTGGCATCATGGTCACGTCCTTTTTCTCCATCTATAGTCATTCCAAATAAAGAAGATCCGTAAAGTCCAATATTACCATAGAATTTAAAGCTTTCTCCAAATGTTATTTTAACTAAAACAGGTAATGTTACATAAGTAAAGTTATAATTAATGTCTTTTTTATCTCCTGATACAGGATCTGTTGTTTCAAATGTTGTGCCTTTAGTTTCTGCCATCAATTCTGCCTGAACAGAGAGCATTTTGCCAAAATCATTATAAATAACATCTTCAAAGCCATAATTACAAAATCCGCCAATATTAAAACCCATTAACATGCTATTATTTTTAACTTCAGGACCTGATAAATTAGCCATATTCAATCCTAACTTTGGTCCAGCCGAGATTTGTGCTGATGATACATAACTTATACTTATTAAAGCAATAATAATTACTGATAATTTTAAATTTTTCATGGTTCTTTTTTTTTAAATTAATAGTTTATTTTAAATAATAATTTATTTTTGAATTTTATAATAAAATTTTTATTGAATATTTATACATATTTTTTATTAATATGTTACAATTAATTTATTATTTTATTATTTATAATCTTATTGTAAATTTGGAGTCATTTTATTTATAGCTAATGAATAATGAGAATCAAAAGTTGGAATCAATATATTTTTTACATGTAATAATCAGGTACTTGGTACTTTGTTGCCCAGAACCCAGTGCCCAGTACCCAGTAATAATCATCAATAATTTTTAACCCTTGATTCACATGAATAATTTAATTTTACTTTTAGGAGGAAATCTTAATGACAGGTTTCTCATACTTGATAAAGCTAAAAGTCTTTTAGAGAAAAAAATAGGTAAAATAATTAAAGCATCATCAGTTTATGAGACCGAACCATGGGGATTTAACAATATAAATTTTTTCTTAAATCAGGTTGTTTTATTAAAAACCAAATTAACTCCTCACTCGCTTCTTTCAGAAATTCTGGAAATTGAGCATTTTTTAGGCAGGTTACGAAATAATACTAATTATGAATCAAGAATAATTGATATTGATATTTTATTCTATGATGATTTAATAATTAATGAAAATAATTTAACTGTCCCACATCCTTTATTACATAAAAGGAAATTCACTTTAATCCCATTAAAAGAGGTAGCAAAAAACTTTATTCATCCTGTTTTTAAAAAAACCATTTCTGAGTTATCAGATTCATGTAATGATAAACAAAGTGTAAAATTATATGAGTGTAACCAAAATTGCGTACAAAGAAAACAAAATCTAAAAGTAATAAAATAATTATTAACAAAAGGATGTTAAAAAATAATTTTAATCAGGAATAAATCTAAAACAAATTTAGTATTTCTTGCA
>JAIOSH010000280.1 GCA_021107685.1 Bacteroidales bacterium
GATTAATACTATAATAATCACCAATCGAAAGATCTCCCCCGAAAGCTGTCAAAACATTTAATCCGTTCAAATTAGTGATATTAATCCCATTAATAGTTACATCACCCTCTATTTCGGTACAGTTTGGATAATTTGTTTGAAAATTGTCGATTTCTGCCTGAGTTGTGAATTCAATTCCTTCAGGCAGGCAGGTTTGGGATGATACATAAGCCTGGATGATGAAGGTTAGAACAATCAATAATGTTAATTTTTTCATGACATTTTTATTTTCAGTTAATAGTAAATTTTTGCATAGTGCATAACATATAAGAATTGTATGCGAAAATAGGAAAAAATAATTACAAAAGCAAAAAAATAATTAATCAGGCTCTAAATGAGTGATGAGTGATGAGTGATGAATTGAAACTGCTATGCGGGATATAGACAACATTTCAATATGCTTCTGATTTACCCTGTATAATCCCATTCGGGAGCAAAGCTATTCAACAGGGTTCACAGATTATAAAATTGATAATTAATAACGCCGAAAGGAGCAAGTCGGAAGTCCGAAGTAAAATCTCTTCAGTCTTCTGACTTCGGTCTTCGGTCTTCGGTCTTCTGACTTCGGTCTCCCGACTTTGAAAAAAATTTTAATTACTCCTGATGCTCTTTAACGACTTCTATAAGTTCAGGCAAATCCATACCTAATTCTTTCAAATGAGAAATTTTAGGAACACCGTTATTTGTCCAGCCTCTACGTATATAAACAGCATCTAATAATTTTTCATACTGTTCTTCACGGTATTTTCTTGTGATTGCTATTTTTTCTACCGTAGATTTTCCTTTGGGATCAATATCTATCAGCTCTTTCATTTGCTTATCATACCTTTCTTGTCTTGATTCATATTCATCAACAGTAACAGGACCTGCTGCTCTATATGGCTGGGCATCATACTTTCTTATTCCATATCCCCTTCTTAGGTTAAAGATTCTTTGGAAATTATATACTCTTTCCGATTGTTTTATCATTTCATGCTTGTCAATATTATTACCTGTAACAGCATTATAAATAGTAACATAATTATCAACATGTTCGGGAACTTTAGCAGGTTCATCGGTTTCAGCATTATTAGCAGGTTCAACATCATTCCATGGTAATTTACACAAACCCATTAAACCGAACCATGTTCTGAACATAGGGAAATAATGTAATGCTTCGGCTTTATCTTTAAATGTAGGTATCTGGTTATTTACCATATCCATAAATATCAGCCAGGCTTCATCATGCTGTGGTCCCTTATTAGTCATAGCAAAACCACCTTGCTGTGCTAAAGATTCTTTTGATACATATTCGGAATATTCCAGTCCTTTATTTTCCATTCCAATATCTTGTAAGAATTGGGGATCGCCCCAGGCTTTTTCTATAAACACTTCTTTCATTTTTCTGACACCCAATCCTGCGATTACACCAAATCCTTCTCCTCTTGCTAATTGATGCATTAGCTCCATAGCAGAATCTGTATTTCCAAAATTTAGCTTTAAGCCGCCTGTTCTTTCTTCATTCAGGATGCCGTTTTCATAACATTCCATAACAAAAGCAAGCAGAGTTCCCCATGTAATTGTACATATTCCGTAAGTATCACAATAAAAATTTGCTTCAATAATATAATCAGGGTCAAATATACCACAATTAGAGCCTAATCCTCCTGCGTTTTCATATTCAGGACCGTCCACAATTACTTTTTGTCCTCTATATGGACCTGTTCTTAATTCGTAATTATCAACTCCTTTTGCACAAGACATATTACAGCCTATCCAGCAACCATCAGGTATGCCTTGTGTAAATCTTTTCTTCCACACTTCAGAGTGAATATTATCAGCATTAGGATGACTACCATATTTATAATTATGAACAGGTAACAGGTCATAGTCATTCATAATATTTACAAGATGTGCTGTTCCCTTTGTTCTCATTTCAGCCTGGGAGTCGTCTAATTCGCGCATTTCCTTATTAAATATTTTTCCTCTTTCAGTAATAGCCTGAAGATTAGCTACATTATTAAGGTTTCCTTTAACACCGGAAATTTTAACAACTATTGCCTTTATTTTTTTATTTACTAAAACACTACCTATGCCACCCCTGCCGGCTTGTTTCAATCTTACAAGTTTTCTTTTAGGGTCATAAAAGCTGAAATTCAACATACCAATTAAAGAATGTTTGGCAGCATTACCTGCTGAAACAACACCAATATTTTTTTTATCTTTTTCATCATCAGCATACATTTCAGTAAGTTGTTCGGCAAGTATATGGCTATCTGTTGCTTCTTCCGGTGCCTCATTAATTTCTACTTTATGATTGATCCCATCAATAAAGATAATAACTTCTTTTTCTGCTTTTCCCTGTAATTCAAGTGCATCAAAACCGGCAAACTTTAAAAACGGACCAAAAAATCCTCCGACATTACTGTCCATAACAGAATTGGTTTGCGGAGAAATTGAAACAACAATTGATTTCCCTGTGCCTGAATATTGTGTAATTCCTCCTATTGGACCAGATGAAATATTTATTTCATTTTCAGGGTCATTCCATTTTGTATCAGGTTTGGTTGCATCCCATAATAATTTTAATCCATAACCTTTACCACCTATAAATTTTTCTTTCATTAATGGTGGTACATTTTTTTCATTAATCGTGTTATCTGAAATATTAATATACAAAGTCTTGTCTGTATAACCTCTGTTTAGCGGAGTCCATTTATATGTCCACTCTTTTAAAAGTTTATGGCTTTTTTTTATTTCATTGATATTCATACCTTAATGTTTTTGTTATTTAATTATTTTTGCGTTTTTAATTAATGGCAAATTTATATAAATAAAATAATTTAATGCTAATTTTGCAAGCTGAATAATTCAAAAAAATTACAAACAAAACAATTTGAGTAACTAATCAGTACTTAAAGTGAACTAAAGTGCCTAAAGTTTAATAAAAGGATATATATCAATATAGCTACAGTCTCTTTAGCAAATTGATTATACAAATTCTTTGAAATCTGAAATGTGAATTTATTGGTTATTATAACTTTCAGCATTCTAACTTTAGGCACTTTAGGCACTCCAAACTTTAGGCACTGAATAGTTATTAATTTATATTTATAAAAATGGAAGATCCTCTAAAATATTTAACTGAAAAATACGGCATTGATGTATTAAGTATTAAACAAATCGTCTTTGGGAAAAAATATATAGCTGTTATGCTTAATAATGGTAATATTGGAGTTTGTGCAACCCTGTTAAATAAAATCAATATAAATATTGAAGATTTAAATAAACATGATATAAATAATTTTCAACACAGGATAATTATTAATGCTTATTTTAATGCAG
>JAIOSH010000385.1 GCA_021107685.1 Bacteroidales bacterium
ACAAAATCCTACATTTTCATTCAAAGACCGTGCATCAGGTTTAGTTTCAGGCTTTGCCAAAGAAAATGGTATTAAAACCATTATAACAGCTTCAACAGGAAATGCAGGTTCATCATTAGCAGGAATATGTGCCTCTCAAAATCAAAAAGCTATAATATTTGTTCCTGCTTCTGCACCTATAGCAAAATTAACACAGATAATTATGTATGGTGCTACAATTATTCCTATTAAAGGGAATTACGATGATGCATACGATCTTAGTATCAAAGCTAGTAGAAAATTCGGATTATATAACAGGAATACAGCTTACAACCCTTTTACAATTGAAGGTAAAAAAACCGTATCTTTTGAAATTTATGAACAATTAAACCATAAAATACCGGACAAGATTTTTGTGCCTGTTGGTGATGGTGTTATCATATCAGGAGTTTATAAAGGTTTTGAAGACCTCTTAAAATTAGGATTAATAGACAAAATGCCTGTAATTGTTGCTGTTCAATCAAGCGAAAGTGATAATGTTGTTAGAAATCTTAATATTAATAATTTTTACTCTATTCCTGCTGATACAATTGCCGATTCCATTGCTGTTGACATTCCAAGGAATTTTTATATGACAAAAAAATTTATACAAAATTATAATGGCGAATATATAACCGTATCAGATGAAGATATATTGGAAGCATCAAATATTTTAAGCAAAAACACCGGCATATTTGCCGAGCCTGCTGCTGTTGCAGCTTTTGCTGGAATGTTAAAATATAATAAATTGTATAAACTCACCCCTTATTCTAAAAATGTTGTATTACTAACAGGCTGTGGTTTAAAAGATATAAATTCTATGAAAGAATTGGTTCATATTCCCAAAGCAGTTAAAGCTGACATAGATGAAGTGAAAAAAATACTGAAAATCTGATCAGTTTATATAAGATTTATTTGTATCACGTTTGTAAAATACAAAACAAAATTTATTTCTTAGGAATATATTTTAATGTTTCTACTAAAAATTCCCAGAATTTTCTGACAGTTTCAATATTTACTTTTTCATCAGGGGAATGAGGAAAACGGATTGTCGGTCCAAAAGATATCATATCCCAGTTCGGGTAAACCGCTCCTAATAATCCACATTCCAAACCGGCATGAATGGCTTTGATTTCAGGGACTTTACCAAACTTGTCATTATAGATTTTCTGCATTTCTTTTAATATTGGAGAATCCGGATTTGGCTTCCAGCCGGGATAAGTGCCGTCAAAAACAACTTCAGCACCTGCTAATTCAAATACGCTTTCTATCATATTGCCCAGGTCTTCTTTAGCCGAATCAACAGAACTACGCATTAAACATTGAATTAATATTTCTTTGTTTTTCGACTTTACAATAGCTAAGTTTGTTGATGTTTCAACAAGTCCCGACATAGTATCGCTCATCCTTATCACACCATTAGGACAAGCATTAATAGCTTTGATTAAATTATTCTGGGTTTTCTCATCAATTAAAAAAGATGGCATTTCAGCAGGAACAACTTCAATTTTCATATCAGGTTCAGTTACTGATAGTTCTTTTTTTATTATTGTTTCAAAATCTTTAACTGTTTTTTCAAAATCTTGAGCATTAGACTTTGGAATTGTTACTACAGCATGGGATTCACGAGGAATAGCATTTCTCAGGCTGCCTCCATCAACACTTGCTAATCTCAAACCAAAATTTTTAACGGCAATGTTTAATAAACGGAATAATATTTTATTGGAATTACCTCGTCCTAAAGGAATATCTATACCTGAATGACCTCCTTTTAATTCTGAAATATTAATCTTATATGCAATGACTTCATCAGGTACTGTTACTTCCGAATACCTGAATTTCATATTGGCATTAGTTCCTCCGGCACAGCCAATATATAATTCTCCTTCATCTTCCGAATCCATATTTATCAAAATATCACCATTTAAAAGACCGGGTTTTAAACCAAAAGCACCTGTCATACCTGTTTCTTCATCTACTGTAAATAATGCTTCAACCGGACCATGTTTTAAATCCTTTGATTCAAGGACAGCCATAGTAGCAGCAAGTCCCATCCCATTATCTGCACCTAAAGTTGTACCTTTTGCAGTAACCCATTCACCGTCAATATAAGCATCAATAGGGTGTATATCAAAATCGTGATCAATATTACTATTTTTCTGAGGTACCATATCAAGGTGCCCCTGTAATATAACACCTTTACGGTCTTCCATTCCCAGAGTTGCCGGTTTTTTAATTATTACATTACCTACTTCATCAGAAAAGGTTTCTAAACCTAAATTCTTTCCGAAATCTTTTATAAATTCAATAACTTGCTCTTCTTTTTTTGAAGGACGTGGAATCTGTGTTAAACTATAAAAATGCTTCCAGATTGCTTTTGGCTCAATATTCAATATTTCTTTACTCATAATGATACTCTTTTAATATTTATATAAATTTTTAAATTTTATTATTTCGGCTGACAAAGATATAAGTTTTATTAATAATATTTTTTATTTTCTAATTCCGGGCTAAAATTTATTTTGAGGTGCTGGGGAAATATTTTGGTCGGACAATTCCTTTACTTGTAATAGCAAGAAGGAGCTTATATTTTATTTCTAAACCCTTTTTGAAT
>JAIOSH010000263.1 GCA_021107685.1 Bacteroidales bacterium
CCAGGTCGAAATTCATATCTGCTCCGTAAAGGAAATCTCTGGCCCATTGGTTTTGGTCCAGGTCTGGATAGAAAAAGCGTTGGACAGTTCTTTGTACCTGATTGGAAGAATCTATCTTGTCATATTGCTTGCGTTTTACTTCCTTTGTAATAAGTTTCATTGCTTCAATCAGGAAAGTGCCACTACCACAATATGGATCAATAATATATGGTAAGCAGAGTTTGTTGTTGAGTAATTCAATGGATTGCTTATCAAGTTGCAAAGCATACAATAGAAAACGGACAATATTTGTTGGCGTAAAGAATTGTCCCTTGGTTTGCTTAAACCCCTCTCTTGTAATAATCTCAAAGAAGTCTCCTAAAATATCCTTGCCATCCATCTGGCTGCGACCTTCAAGAAAGGAAATGGATTCCAATTGCTGGACAGCATAGATCAATTTGTTGATAGGAAATTTTTCTTCGTTGACAATATAGATTTTTCCCAGTTTCCTTTTATCGTCAATATTGAGTTTTAACCGGAGTGCATCTCTGTATAGCTGATTAATCCGGTCAAAAAGTTTTTCCGGCTCCTCTGTAATAACCTCTCCGTTATCTTTTAGGTAGCTTTTAACCTGAAAATGATATTCTTCCCCATCTCGTCTTACATCTTCATCATAGATTTTGGCGAGAATAACATTTACCAAAGAATTGAATATTTCGGTATCGCTTGTACTCCCGCCACCCCAGAGGTAATTATGGAGATTTCCGGCAAGCTGACGGATTACATTAGGATTTAGGTCTTTGCTAAGTTCTTTTTTACCTTTTACATAAGGTTGTTTTCTTGGAATTCCATATCCACCCTGAATTTCATCGCTTATGGATTGTTCTCCATCATTTTGCCAATCGTGAAAATCTTTGTATCGCCCATAGTCTATGATGATCGCTTTATCCACCAACTTACCATCCACAACATCAATTGTGTAATAAACGAGGTACTTCACTCCTTTTTCATTTGGAGCTAATTTGAATAATTGGCCTTCAATATATTTTTTATCAGATATGAACTTATCCAGAGCCTTGCATTCAATAAAGAAAAACGCATTGCCCTTTTTATCTCTTACTATTACATCAATTTCGGCTTTGGCTACTTTGGGTCGTCCAATTTCATAACGAGTTTCTATTTCAATTTTATTCGGTTGATAATCTAATTTATTGATAAGGTGGTCTATCAGATATGCTCTTACAATTTCTTCATCACCCCTAATAACCTTTGGGTCTTCATACTTGGTTATACTATCGGAATATTTTACATCAGCATTTTCAAGATTAATGGAAACCACGTTATTAGTTTCTTCCTGAAGTTGTTTTTCTATAAGTTCCTTCCAATTCATTGCTTTGTTTTATAGTATTTAATTTTCTTCTCCGCTACTTGTAAAGCCTCAGTAGCCAAATCCTCATTAATCAATTCATAAAGCACTTTGTCACTCAGGTAATTGATGAGCAGTTCTTTTTCATCTACGTTGAAGATTTTGGCTATCTGGATTATTTGATCTTTTGATGCTTTCCTTTCTCCTCTTTCTATTTTACTAAGGATGGATTGGTCAATATCCAATTCCGCAGATACCTTTCGTAGGGGTAGCCCTTTATCTTCCCGAAGTTTCCTTATTTGTTCTCCTATTGTCAGCATTTGTTTGGAATAAAAACATTTAGACAAATAATGTCCAAAAATAACTATTCATTTTTTATTTTCCTAAATTTTTTAGTAAAAGTTATCAACATTTTTTGTGGATGGGCAAAAGCAAGTTCTTTTGCAAAACTTTGGATTATGGGTTGACTTGTACGGTTTTGCAAATATACTTAATGAGCGGCTGGCTTTTCCTGCATGACACACAACATATAAGAATTATATGTTAAAATAGGAAAAAAGAATCACAAAAAATAGTAATACGAAAGTTTCGGATTATAAGGTTTTATTATGACTTTGCTTACACACCTTAATTCACAATGATAACAAGATATTTTGATGAACCCCAGAATTTGTTAGGGTTTTTAATAATCAGATTTCCTGTGTTATTTTCTCCTGAAAACTCATAAGAACCTGTTGGATGATTAGTGATTATTTTTGCTTTTTTTCCGGAAATAGGGATCTTTTTGGTTTTAGTAATATCAATCTTTTTGAAAAAACCTTTATCAAAATCTTCCTTTAATTTTTTACTAGCTCCAATTCCAATAAATCCACCTTCTTTAGTAATAATATTATTTTCCTTTAAAACTTTTTTTGTTCCAATAGCAAAATAAGCTGTATTTAATTCTTTTATTTTTAAATCAATAACTTCTTCCTGCTCTTCAATTTTTTGAGCTTTAATCTTATTTTCTTCCGACAGTTCATTGACATCTTTCTTTAAAGTTACTATTTTAATATTAAGTTTTTCAAGATCAGTTTTCATTTGAGAAATATCAGTATCTTTTTCCTCAATTTGCTTGTTCAGGTGTTCTATCATTTTATTTAACTGAGCAATTTTATAATTTGAACCTCCAAGTTTCTTTTTTAATGATGCAACTCTTTCTTTGTTTTCTAACAGCATTTGATAAATTGATTTTATATCTCTTATAATACGGTCTTTATCTGCCTTTTTCAATTCAATTTTTCCTGAGATATCTTTTGTGATAATTAATTCTTTTTTCTTTATAGAATCAAGATTATCCTGAATTTCATTAAATGATTCTACAAATTCATTAATTGATTCATCTCTCAAATTTGCCTGCATTACAAGGCTGTCATTACTTGTTTGTAATTCATTTATCTTTTTTGTATTACAACTAAATACAAAAGGAATAATTAATAATAAGAAAATTAGCTTTTTCATTGATTTAATGTTTTAGAGAATGTTAACTTTTAAATTTACGGACAAAATTACTAAGTTTTTTTCATTAACGAAATTAATAATGTTTTATTGTTTTTTTAATTTATCAATCAACCTTCTTTGTTTTTTTGTTGGTCTTCCAAAACCTTTGTCCCTGTACTCATAATTCGTTTCTTTCATTATTTTAAGTTTTTGATATTCTTCTTCAGGTGTCATATCTTCTACGTTATTAACAGCTAATTTTGCTGAAACCCTGTTTTTTATTAAACCAATGACTTTTAATGTTTTAGTTATTTTGCCTGATTGAACAGTAATAATTTCATCAATTCTTACTTCATGTGATGGTTTAATATTTTGCCCTTCAATTTTTACCTTTCCTGCTCTACATGCTTCGGTAGCCTGATTGCGGGTTTTAAATACCCTGACAGCACACAGCCATTTGTCAATACGTATGTTACTTTCCATAATATTATACTAAAATAAGCTAAAACTAAAGGTTAAATTTAAGTTTATTTTTTTCTAATATAAATTTGTATTGGGGCACCTGTAAAATTAAAATATTCACGAAGTTTGTTCTCTAAAAATCTTTTATATGGATCTTTTATGTATTGGGGTAAATTGCAGAAAAAAACAAAAGCAGGAAAATTTGTTTTTAATTGAGTTATGTACTTAATTTTTATGTATTTTCCTTTCACGGCCGGCGGAGGTGTTTGCTTGATTATTGGAAGCAAGATTTCATTGAGTTTTGAAGTAGATATCCTGTTTTTACGATTTGAATAAACTTCATGAGCTATTTCAAGTGATTTAAATATTCTTTGCTTATTTGTAACTGACGTAAAAATAATTGGCACATTAATAAAAGGAGCTATTTTCATCCTGATATTTTTTTCAAATTCTTTATGTGTATTGGTTTCTTTGTCAATTAAATCCCATTTATTTACAATTATTATTACGCCTTTATTGTTTTTTTCAATCAGGTGAAAAATATTCAGGTCTTGTGCTTCAAAGCCATTCACAGCATCAATTAATAAAAGGCATACATCACTGTTTTCTATTGCTCTGATAGATCTCATCACAGAATAAAATTCAATATTTTCATGAACCTTGCCTTTTTTTCTTATACCGGCAGTATCAACAAGTAAAAAATTAAAACCAAAGCTATTATAGCATGAATAAATTGAATCTCTTGTAGTTCCTGCAACAGGAGTTACAATATTTCTTTCATCACCCAATAAAGTGTTTATTAATGAAGATTTACCAACATTAGGTCTGCCAATTACTGCATATTTTGGCAAATCAGGAATTTCTTCTATAATTTTTTTATCAAATTCTTTAACAAGTTCATCAAGCAAGTCTCCTGTTCCGCTTCCATTGATTGACGAAATGCAATATATTTTTCCTAATCCTAAGCTGTAAAATTCATTTGCATCATTAATTAAAGCAGAATTATCTACTTTATTTGCAACCATAAAAATTTTTTTATCGGTTTTTCTAAGCATTTCTGCAACATCTTCATCCATACCGGTCAAACCTTCTTTAACATCAACCATAAAAACAATCACATCAGCTTCGTCAATAGCAAGAATTACTTGTTTTCTGATCTCTTCTTCAAAAACATCATCAGAATTAATGACAAATCCGCCTGTATCAATAACAGAAAATTCAATCCCGTTCCAGTCGGTTTTCCCATAATGTCTGTCGCGTGTTACACCACTTGTAGGCTCAACAATTGCCTGACGACTTTCGGTTAATCTGTTAAAAAATGTTGATTTTCCAACATTTGGTCTTCCAACAATAGCTAAAATATTTCCCATTTTCGAAATAATAATAAAATTCTATTCAAATTTATTCATTTATATTTTAAATGTTTCTAATTGCTTGTTATTTTTCAACGCAGAGGCGCCCCGATATAGTCATTCTTCCTTACGGGGTAGTAAACAAAGGCGCAAAGATATATTAGTTTATTTTTTAGTCATTCATTTGTCATTCGCTTCGCTGCCTGCCCCGTAAAATACTTTTTACTGGGGTCATTCGATTGTCATTTGCTTCGCTGTCATTCAACAGTCATTGATTGCCTACTGCTTACTGCCACTGCCTCCTTATTTCACTCCTAATGGAGTTTTGTTAAAATAACTTTTAATTTTTCTATAAATGTTTCATCCCTAACGGGATTTGTTTCCTGTCGCTTGTTTTTTATTACTGATTGCTGATCACCGATAACTGATTACCATTCATTGCCTACTGCCTACTGCCTACTGCCTACTTACCCACTTGCCCACTTCTCAATACTCATACCCAAACCTTTTTAATTGCAGTATCTTGTTTCGCCATTCTTTGTTAACTTTTACACTCAATTCCAGATATACTTTTTTATCTAAAAATTTTTCTATGTCTTTTCTTGCTTCAGTACCTGCTTTTTTTATTGCATTTCCTTTATGACCTATTATAATTGCTTTTTGCGATTCACGTGTTACATATATAAAAACCACAATTATTATTATATTTTCTTTATCTTTAAAAGAGTCAACTACTACTTCAACTGAATAAGGCAGTTCTTTATGATAGTAAAGGAATATTTTTTCCCTTATAATTTCAGATACAAAAAACCTTTGTGATTTGTCAGTTATTTCATCTTTAGGAAAATAAGGAGGTCCTTTTGGAAGCAATTCAATAATACTATTAAATATAACTTCAATATTAAATTTATTAAGAGCTGAAACAGGAATTACTTTTGCATTTGAAATTTTTTTCGACCAAAAATCAATATTTTCTTCAACTATTTGCTGGTCAGACAAATCAATTTTATTAATAAGTAATAAAACAGGTATTTGCGATTGATTGATTTTTTCAATTATTTCACTATTATATTTTTTTTCTCCTGCTACAACCACCAATAAAAAAATATCAGCATCAATTATTGCAGTATTAACAAACTTCATCATTGATTCGTGAAGTTTATAATGAGGTTTAATAATTCCCGGAGTATCGGAATAAACAATTTGAAAATCTTTTCCATTAACAATACCCATAATCCGATGACGTGTGGTTTGTGCTTTTGAAGTGATAATTGAAAGATTTTCACCTACTAAAACATTCATTATAGTAGATTTACCAACATTGGGATTTCCGATAATATTAACAAAACCTGCTTTATGGCTCATTAATGCATATTTTTTTTAATAAATAATTTGGATAGCAAAGAAACAAAATATATCTTTGCACCCGTATTTTAAATACATTTTTTTTAATATAAATTGCGGGGTGGAGCAGAGGTAGCTCGTTGGGCTCATAACCCAAAGGTCATAGGTTCGAATCCTATCCCCGCTACTACAACAAGCTGAAAGCCTATCATTACAATGCTTTCAGCTTTTTTTTATGAGTTCAAAAGCTATTACCAAAAATATTTGATCTCTATTCGGACATTCAAGTATGTCTCGTACAAAAAATAGAAAAACCCATCCACCAGCCGGTGGATGGGTAAAATATAATTTTAAACTATTTTTTTAGAATTAAGCTTTTTTCGGAGGTTTTGCTAAAATGATAATTACTGCTCCAATTATACAAGCAACTCCTGCAATAATAAATGGAGTTAGCCATGCTGACGGGTCTGAAGCTCCCTTTGCAGCGTCTTTAAAAACACCTGCTAATTGCGGACCTACAATACCGGCAATACCATACGCAAAGAATACCAATCCGTAATTTCTTCCTACAGATTTATTTCCAAAGAAGTCTGCGGTAGCAGCAGGAAACAAAGCGAAATTACCACCAAAATTAAAACCGATAATTGCAGCAGCAATGATAAAAGTAGTAGTACCAAACCCAAGTTTATAGAATGAAAGCATTACTATACCCTGTATGAGGCACATTAAAAAGATAGATATTTTTCTGCCGATTTTATCTGAAACCATTCCCCAAATAATTCTTCCAAGTCCATTTAAAATGGCATAAGTTGCCATAGCTGTTCCTGCAATGGCGCTTGCCCATTTTACAGTAGATTGGTAATCTATATTGGAAGGGTCTAAAGAACCTAATTTAGAATAGGTCAATGCATCTATTCCGAATAGTTTGATACAATATATAACCATTAATCCTGCTAATGCAGAAAAAATAAATGTGATGAATAACATATAAAATTGTGGAGTTTTAAGTACTTGACCGGAATCAAATTCAACTGAGCCTGTGGCTGACGTACTTGATGGAGGTGGTGGAGTATATCCCTTTGGTAACCATCCTTTTGGTGGGTCTTTCATAACAAGACTACCTATGATAACCATTACGGCAAATATTACCCCGTATAACAGAAATACACTTCTAACTCCATCCAAACCGGCAATATTCAAATCATTTAATAATCCGCCGCCCCATGAGCCTGCCCATTTGACCCAAATAGTTGCACCAAAACCAAATCCTGCTACTGCAAGACCTGTTAACATTCCTTTTTTATCGGGAAACCATTTAACACCAACCGCAATAGGTACTACATAAGCAAGTCCAATACCCGAACCACCAATAATACCAATGAATATTAATTGTGTTATAAAACTGTTTCCAAAAAAACCGGCTAAAATATATCCGGCACCCAAAACCAAACCACCTGCCATAGCAAGTTTTTGTGGACCATAAGTTGATAATTTACGACCTGCCCAAATCATTACAAGTGCGAAAAAGAAAAGTCCTGCAGAAAATATCCATGCAGCTTCTCCTGCAGAAAATTGGTATGTACCATCTACTGCTGTAAGTTTTGGTGTAAAAACCGACCATGCGTAAATAGCTCCCAACGCTAATTGGATCAAAATTGCACCAACAACAACCAACCACCTGTTCATTACTTTTTTATTTTCCATAATTTATATTTTTTAATTAATAATTTATATATAATGTAAAAAAGACACTTTATACTGTTTGCAGCATAAAATGTCTTTTAAAATATATCAGATAAATAACATTATCTTTTCACTTCAACTTTAGCACCGCTAATAATTTCATCTACGACACCCGGGTCGAGCAATGTTGATGTGTCACCGAGGTTTGTTGCATCGCCTTCACCGATTTTTCTAAGAATACGTCTCATTATCTTACCTGAACGTGTTTTAGGCAAACCGCTAACTATTTGTATCATATCAGGTTTTGCAATAGGTCCGATCATTTTAGTTACCGTAGCTCTGATCTCTTTTTCAATAGTATTCATTTCATCATCAGAAAGCTCATCGCAAATAACATAAGCATAAATACCCTGACCTTTGATTGCGTGCGGATAACCCACAACTGCAGATTCATTTACTTTCGGATGTTGATTTATAGCATCCTCTACTTCTGCTGTTCCAATTCTATGTCCTGATACATTAATAACGTCATCAACACGTCCCATAATTCTGTAATATCCTTCTTCGTCACGTTTTGCTCCATCACCTGTGAAATATAATCCTTTGTATGATGCGAAATATGTTTGACGGCATCTTTCGTGGTCGCCATAAGTACTTCTTATCATTCCTGGCCATGGAAATTTGATACAAAGGTTACCTTCTACACTATTACCTTTCAATTCATTTCCTTCCTGGTCAACAATTATTGGTTGAATGCCGGGTAATGGAAGAGTTGCAAATGAAGGTTTTGTTGGAGTAATTCCTGCAAGAGGAGTTATCATAATACCTCCGGTTTCGGTTTGCCACCAGGTATCAACAATCGGGCATCTTCCTTTTCCTACGAGGTCGTGGTACCAACGCCATGCTTCTTCGTTAATTGGTTCTCCGACTGTTCCAAGAGTTTTTAATGAACTCAGATCTTTACTTGTAACAAACTCTTCTCCCTGTGCTACTAATGCACGAATAGCTGTTGGAGCGGTATAGAATTGATTGACTTTATATTTGTCAACAATATCCCAGAATCTTCCTGCATCTGGCCATGTAGGAACGCCTTCAAACATAACGGTAGTTGCACCTGCCAATAATGGACCATAAACTATATACGAATGTCCTGTTACCCAGCCAATATCTGCAGTACACCAGAAAATATCACCATCGCTGTATTGGAATACGTTTTTGAATGTATATTCGGCAAATACCATATAACCTGCTATACTATGTTGTACTCCCTTAGGTTTTCCTGTAGAGCCTGAAGTATAAAGAATAAATAATGTATCTTCTGAATCCATTACTTCTGCTTTGTTTTCAGTACTAACACCTTCAATGGCATCGTGCCACCAAATATCTCTGCCGTCCTGCATATTAACATCTTCGCCTGTTCTTTTCAATACGATACATTTTTCAATAGTAGGACATGATTTTAATGCTTCATCAACAATACCTTTGATAGGAATTGTTTTTGTTCCTCTATATCCACCATCGGAAGTTAAAATAATATTTGAAGTACCGTCAATAATACGGTCAGCTAATGCATTAGCAGAAAAGCCTGCAAATACAATTGAATGTATAGCTCCAATTCTTGCACAGGCTAACATTGCTATTGCCAACTCCGGTACCATTGGTAAATAAATAGTTACACGATCCCCTTTTTTAATTCCTTGTTCTTTTAAGACATTGGCAAACTGTGATACTTTTTCATATAATTCACCATAAGTTAATGTAACGGTTTCATCTTTCGGGTCATTAGGTTCCCAGATAATAGCTGCCTGATCCTTTCTTAAAAACAGGTTTCTTTCAAAAATATTTTCGGTAATGTTTAATTTACCATTAATGAACCAATTAACATCAGGACCTTCAAAGTTCCATTCCAAAACTTTGTCCCATTTTTTATGCCAATAGTAATCTTCTGCTATTTTACTCCAAAATCCCTCGGGATTGGCAACACTTTCCTGGTATTTTTCCAAATATTCAGCCAGGCTTAAAATTTTATTTGTCATAAGTTTTATTTTTGATTAAATTTAATTAATAATGAATTAGATATTTATTGGATATTTATAATTTTAATATTTAATTTTATATTGATTTAGTTTTTTTATTTTAAAAGAAATAATATACACCTATTAAAAATCTGATATTTGTAACATCTTTAATATCTATAACTTCTCCTTTTTGATTTGTTGTTCCATATCCGGCAGTTGTCATTTCAACTTCTCCTGCAAATCGCATTTTTCCTGAATTAAAAATAATTCGGGGAGAAACTCTGTATATATAATCAATATTATCACCTCTTGAATAATATGGACCAATTACATCTTTATCGGCACCGAGGTTTTGAGTATAACCGGCAAAAACACCTCCCTGAATTTTCTTTCCATTGGTGTGAATATCAGCCCAGAATGACATAACATTAATTGAAGTATATTCTACAAAATTTTTCGAAGGATCAGTAACTTCTTTTACTACATAACCTCCAAGCATTGTCAAATTATATGTTTCCTGACCATAAAAACCTTCAAATTTAAATGTGATAGCAGAAAATTTATATTTTAAGAAAGCCATGCTTGTAAAACCACTGACTTTCTCATCTGTTTTATATAAACTATCGGTTTCAATTCTTGGGACTAATGATTTATATCCCCCACTAATTCCGGTTAAAAATTCATTTCCATTTTCATATTTTTGTTGATACTGTAATGTAAGGTTTATTTCCGGAATTACATTATTTCTTAAATATGAGGAACTTTTATTTATCGGTCCTGTACTAACAAAGTCTCTTTCTGATAATGCAGTAAGAATTAGTTTCAAATTACCAAGCTTCTGAGTTAACCTGATTTGTGGTGCCCGTGAAAAAGGTTGAAAAGGCGCTCCTGTATTAAACGAAACTGTACCAGGGAAACAACCGGTGATGAACAAAGGGTGCCAGTATTGACCTACTAAAAGTTCTGTATTTGTCCAATTTAATTTTGCAAAGGCATGACGTAATCTGAATCCGTTAATATCACCATTGGAAGTTCCAAAAAAAGCACCCTCAATTAAAGCAGAAGTCTTAGCTCCAAAAGCATCGGGTCCTGTTATTTTCCCTCTTAAACGTGTTTGAATTGATAAAAAATTAAAACTTGGTTTTGCATTAATATCATCTCCGTTTATATCAAAATATTCACCCTTAGGGTAAAGTGAAAAATGTCCTTCCCTGATATCAACAGTCTGTCGTGTATCAAAAAAAATATCTGTTTTAACAAAACCTGAAAATTTAATACCGAATTTTTTCGCTTCCTGAGAGAAAATCATCACAGGCAAAATAAATGCCAAAA
>JAIOSH010000214.1 GCA_021107685.1 Bacteroidales bacterium
GAAAAAGCTAAAATGATAAAACTGGTAAATCAACAAAATAAATATATCAGCCGCTTGCAAAAACCCGATAAAGTATTTCTTGATAATCCGAACTTATTTTATGCACTGAATCCTGAAATGGTGAATATTGGAAGTTTACGTGAAACTTTTGCGTTAAATCAATTATCGGTAAAACATGAAGTTTTTTTGCATAACAAAGCCGATTTTCTTATTGATAATAAGTATGTATTTGAAATAGGCGGGAAAAACAAAGATACAAGTCAAATAAAAAATATTAAAAACTCCTTTTTATTTGTTGATGATATTGAAATAGGACATGAAAATCGTATCCCACTTTGGTTGTTGGGGTTTTTATATTAATGAAACTTTAATTTTGTTGTATAAATTCAATAATTTATTTTTTACCATATTAATTAAATGATTAATAAATTCAAAGCAATATTCCCAAACTTTATCAAAAGCATCTTAAACAGCTATTCACAGATATTTTTTTCAAATAATAAAATATTTGCAATTATACTTGTTATAGTTACATTTTTTGATGTTTATGCAGGGATTAGCGGAGTAATTGCAGTTATTGTTTCTAATACTATAGCCTACCTTATAGGTTTTAACCGTTTTAATATTAAATCAGGGTATTATGGATTTAACTCTTTATTGGTCGGTTTAGGTATTGGAGTTTTTTATCAGCCCGGCATTGAATTTTTCCTTATTCTTCTTTTCACTTCTGTATTAACACTATTTATAACTGTAATGTTTGAAGGTATTATAGGGAAATACGGCTTACCTTATTTGAGCATTCCTTTTCTTTTGGGTATATGGATGGTAACTCTTGCTTCAAGAGAATTTACAGCATTAACAATAAGCGAAAGAGGAATATATACGCTTAATGAAATGTACGCAATAGGAGGATTTTCATTAGTAAAAATATTTAATTGGTTTAATAATCTGAATTTACATGACTCTATTATAATATATTTTAAATCATTAGGTGCGATATTTTTTCAATACCATTTGTTTGCAGGCATACTCATTGCCATTGGCGTTCTGATTTATTCAAGGATTTCATTTCTTTTAACTCTTGTCGGGTTTTTCTCGGCTTATATTTTTTCTCAATTTGTAGGAGCTGATATTAGAGAACTAAGCTATAGTTATATTGGTTTTAACTACATTTTAACATCAATAGCAATTGGTGGTTTTTTTATAGTACCCTCAAAATATTCATTTTTATGGATAATTTTGCTTACACCTTTGATTTCTATAACAATAACCAGCACTGTTGCAATTTTATCTTTATTTCAATTAAGTATATTTTCACTTCCTTTTAATTTTATTGTTTTGATGTTTTTATACATCTTAAAATTCAGGGAACGGTTTTATACCAAACCTGAAATTGTTGCTATTCAGCAATACTCTCCTGAGAAAAATCTTTATTCACAGATCAATAATAAAGAACGTTTAAGCAATTTATTATATACTCAATTCTATTTGCCATTTTGGGGCGAATGGAAAGTAACACAAGGACATTACGGAGATATAACACATAAAAACGAATGGGCTCACGCATGGGATTTTGAAATCTGTGATGAGAACACTTTTACCTATAAAGGCGGTGGAACACTCATAGAAGATTATTATGCTTATAATAAACCTGTCATTGCACCTGCTGATGGCTTTGTAGAAGAAATTATTGACGGAGTGGATGATAATGAAATTGGTGATATAAATCTTGAACAGAACTGGGGTAATACTATTATTATTAAACATGCAGACAATGTATATTCAAAATTATGCCATCTGAAAAAAGATTCCTTTAAAATTAAAAAAGGTGAGAAAATTAAAAAAGGTGATATTCTTGCTTATTGTGGAAATTCAGGAAGGTCGCCGGAACCACATATTCATTTTCAGATTCAGTCAACTCCGTATATTGGTTCTAAAACACTGGATTATCCTCTGGCTCATTATATCCTTAATGAAAATTCAGAATTCAAACTAAAATCTCATGATAAGCCAAAAAAAGATGATATTATTTCAAATATTGAAAAAAATATATCATTATATAAAGCATTTCATTTTATTCCGGGACAAAAAATAGAATTTTCCGTATCTACATCTAATCATAAAAAAGACAGGATTGTAAGCTGGGAAGTGCAAACCGATATTTATAATAATTCATTTATCTTTTGTAAAAAAACCAAATCAAAAGCATATTTTAAAAATGATGAAAACATTCATTATTTCACACATTTTGAAGGAAATAAAAAATCATTGCTTTTTTATTTCTATCTCGGAGCATATAAAGTTATTTCCGGCTTTTATAAAAATTTGATAATTCAGGATAATTTCCCGATAAATACATTAAACAAAGGTGGTCTCATTTTCTTGCAGGATTTTATTGCTCCATTTCACATTTTTCTTAAATCTGTTTTTTCGCTTGAATATGTTAAATTAGAGGAAGATTTTACAAATAGTCAAATTTTACTAAAATCAAAAGTTGAAGTGAAAATTGGTAAAAAAATATCACATAAATTAAACTTTTTAATAAAGATAAGTTCTAATGAAATAACTGAATTTATAATCAATAACAAAGACTATAAAATTGAAGCAAAAAGAAATGAATAAAAATCATATTAGATATCTGCAAATTATAAATCCCTGTAATATTTTTAAATTAACAAAAAACCTGAAGCTGTGCATTTTTTTTATTTTATTATTTTCTTTCTCTATTACTAAAGCACAGGATAAACCGGATTATAAAACCGTAAATAATTTAACTTATAAACTATACGAACAAAAAAAATGGGATTCTTTAATATCAGAAGGAAAAAATGCTTTGAAAAATGATATGGATTATTTTTATCTTAGGATGAGATTAGGAATTGCCTATTATGAAAAAAAAAATTACCTAAAAGCAATACAACATTTTGAGAAAGCACTTATTTTCAATTCAAATGATACAACTGCAATGGAATACCTGTATTATAGTTATATGTTTTCAGGTCGCGAGTTGGAAGCAAGAGCTTCAACTGCAAAATTTCCAGGAACATTAATCTCAAAATTAAAAATAGGTAAAAACCGAATTATAAATAATATCTACTTTGAAACAGGACCAACATTCAGTAATAATATTTCAAAAAATAAAAAAACCGATTTGTTAGGTAATGACAGCATTTTCGGAGAGCAGAATTTAAATAATAATATGTTTTATCTTCATTTTGGTATTAGGCAGAATATTAAAAAACGTTTCTCAGTTTATTTTGGATATACTAATTTGCAAATTTCAAAATTAAAACAAATCCAGACTTCTGAAATTGTCAAAGCCGGTTATGATACTATACATACAGCAAGTGGATATTATGTGGATACGCTTTATAAAAAGAAAAGCAATCATATTAAAAAAAATGAATATATACTTTATCAAAACACATTTTATGTTAATTCAGATATATACCTGGGAAAATCCTATACACTGACACCGGCATTTCATTTAATAAATATAAGATATAAAACCATTTATGCCAAATATGAACTTGAACAATATTATGCCCAATCCTATGATACCATCCCATCTGTAAAAGCGGTTTACAGTTTTTCTAAAAAAAACACATCATACAATAATTTTGTTGTATATCTTGCAATAACAAAAACTCATTCACGTTTTTCTTTTGGTCTGTTTAATTCATATTCAAACCTGAACAATAAAGACCAGTTTCAGATTGGTAGTTTTTTATCTTATTACCCAATGGGCAACATGAATTTCTACACTAACACAACATTGGTTTATTTTTCAGAAAACAATAATAACAGAATTATCTTTGACCAGCTTGCAGGTATAAAAATATTACCTAAATTATGGTCTGAAACTTATATAACTTTAGGTAATCTGAAAAATTATAATGAAAAAAATGCTTTTGTGGTTTATAATACCGGTGATAAAATAAATTATAAATTTGGCACAAAACTTATTTACTCTTTATCAAAAAAAATTGAACTATCATTATTATATCATTTCTTATCGAAAGAAAGCACATATATAACTTATACAGATTATAATAATTATAAGACAACTGAAACAAAATATCAAAATCAAAATATAATAGGAGGAATAAAATGGAAACTTTAAAAAATTCAATAATTAAAATTTATTTATTATCTTTCTTAGTATTAGTTATGCCGAATAAAATATTTGCACAGGATTATCAAAAAATACAGGATGCTTTTGAAAAAAGTTATTCTTATGAATACACAGGTGAATATTCAAGAGCTATTGATGTTTTAAGAAATGTTTACGATGAAGAATCATATGAAATTAATCTCCGCTTAGGATGGGTAAGCTATCTTTCAGGTTTGTTTACCGAATCAACAGCTTATTACCGGAAAGCTGTTGAACTTAAACCATTAGCCATTGAAGCACGCTTTGGTTTTGTATATCCTGCTTCAGCTTTAGGTAATTGGGACCAGGTAAAAAATCAGTATAAAGAAATATTAAAGATTGACCCTCAAAATACACTCGCTAATTACAGATTGGGTTCAATTTATTATGGCAATGAAGATTATACAACAGCTTTAAAATATTTCGAAAAAGTTGTAAATCTATATCCTTTTGATTATGATTCAATGATAATGTATGCACAAACATGTTTAAAATTAGGTAAGCTCCGTGAAGCGGAAGTTCTTTTTAATAAAACCTTAATGATAAAACCTAATGATATTACAGCAACAGAGGGTTTAAAAATGATTAAATGATTTTTTTTAATTTTTTTTCTTAAATAAATTTTTCTATTTTTGCACTTTTTAAATTGAAAAAGAAAAATTACAAAATAAAACCAAACCAAAATAATGAAAAAAATTAATTTAAAATTAACCGTTTTAATTATTGTATTGATCTTATCAGGTATTAGCAAAAACATTGTTAATGCCCAAGCTCCAAAAGTTTTCAAATATGAATTTTTAGTAAGAACCTATAATGGTGATATAGCTGCTAATAAAAACGTTAATATGCGGGTAAGCATACTGGATGGAAGTGCAAATGGGAATATAGTATATAGTGAAACACAGAATAATACAATAGACAGATTCGGTATGATAACTCTTGAAATTGGAAATGGAACAGATAAATCCGGTGAATTTAAGAATATTGACTGGAGTAAAGGGGATTATTATTTAAAGATGGATGAATTAGGAGGAAAAAATTTCTTGCTAATGCCCACTTTTCAGCTATTATCAGTTCCTTTTGCATTATATGCAGATAAAGCAGCTAATGTTGACGATGCTGATGCTGACCCTAGAAACGAACTTCAGGTTTTATCATACTCAAATGATACGCTTTATTTATCAAATGGCGGTTTTGTAAATCTAAGCTATGCTGATAATCAAACTTTATCTTTTCATGACGATATCTTATTCATTAAGAATGGAAATAATGTAAGATTGCCATTAAATTTCAGTGATACAAGTGCCATGAACGAATTACAGACAATTTCAAAACTTGGTGATACAATAGTTTTATCAAATGGTGGAGGTTTGATTATTGATGAGAATACAATATATTCATCAGGAGAAGGTATTGCTATTAATGAAACCGAAATTATAAATACAGCACCAAGTAGATGGACAACAAATAATAATAATGTTTTTTATAATAATGGCAGTGCGGGATTAGGTACTAACAATCCCGAAAATTCAGCTATCTTAGATGTTGCATCAAACACAAAAGGTTTTCTTCCTCCAAGGATGACAACAGCAGAAAGAAATGCCATAGTGGATCCGGCTAATGGTCTTATAGTATTTAATACCGACAAAGGCTGCATAAATTTTTTCAGTGGTACCAACTGGGTAGAGATATGTGGTTCGTGTACACCACAACCAACAAAAGCAGATGCCGGACCTGATCAACTTGATATGTCAGGAACTTCAACTACTCTATCAGCTAATCAAGCTCAAATCGGTGAAGGAACATGGAGCATTGTTAATGGAGAAAGAGGAAGTTTTGCTGATGCTAAAAATCCAAAAAGTAACTTTAGTGGTATTTCCGGTGTTACTTACGAACTTCGTTGGTCTATTTCAAACCCTTGTGGTACTTCAACAGATAAAGTTATAATCAGTTTTTGGAGTTGTGGTTATCCTTTAACTGACTTTAGAGATGGAAAAAATTATACAACTATAGAAATTGGTTCACAATGCTGGCTTGCAGAAAATATAAATGTTGGTACTATGATCAATGGCGCCAATAATCAATCAAACAATAATACCATTGAAAAATATTGTTATGATGACAATGCAAGTAATTGCGACGAATATGGTGCTTTATATCAATGGGATGAAATGATGCAATACTCTAATTCGGAAGGAAGTCAGGGAATTTGTCCCAATGGTTGGCATATTCCATCAGATAATGATTGGAAAACTTTGGAAATTGAATTGGGAATGGCACAAGCACAAGCTGACCAGAGAGGTTTACGCGGCGATAATCAAGGTGATCAAATTAAAGAAGGTGGAACATCAGGCTTTAATGCCTTGCATGGAGGTTCACGTCTTAGTAATGGTTTGTTTTATGCTATTAATAATTACGGTAATTTTTGGAGTTCATCAGAAGTTGTAACTAATGCCTGGCGTCATGGTGTTTCAAACAATTCTCAAGGTATTTACAGAACCCAGAATGAAAAGCTTGAAGGTATTTCTGTTCGTTGTGTAAAGAATTAATTTATTTATCAAATAAAAAAAAGAGGAAATATGAATCGCAAAATTTCTATACTAATATTAGTAATCGTAACATCATTTATGATAAATGTATCTGCAAGATCATTAAGTGATAAATTTGATAGCAGGTCAATTGATTTTGATCTGGATAATCCTTTTGTGATTGAGTTGTTTGGAACTCCAACTACAAATTATACTATAGCTTTAATTTCATTTATTCCTAATGTTGAAAAAATGATAGGAGAACCCGATTCAAAATTATTTATTGATTTGCATGGCTTAGGTGGTTTATACACCTTTAATTTAAAAACTTTTACATCAGGACAAATTACATTAAAGCTTGTTTTATATAAGTATTTTATAGAAAATTACTTGCCGGCAAGGACTTATATATACGTAACTAATAAGTATTAAATTAACAATGAAAATTTCTTGGTAATTAGTATTGATTAATAAACTGATTATATACAATAATTTTTATTCCAATTTTTATTTCAGGAAAGTATAAAGATCAGCAACGGAATATAAAAAATACCTATAAAAATTGAAAAAGAAACAAGGCTCGCAGCAAATTCCTTGTCTAAATTTTCAAGCGAAGAAAATGTAAGTGTATTATAACCGACAGGTGCAGCAGAACCTATTAAAACAATTGTTTTTGTCAAACCATCTAAACCGAATATCGTAACAAGAATATAGCCTAACAATAATCCCAATCCCATCCTTATAAAAATTACTAAAACTAGTGAAGTAACTTTTACAAGCTTTGGACTGAAATATATTCCTATTACAAGCATTAAAATAGGTATTGTAAGGTCTCCTATCAATTTAAGAAAATCAGAAGCAAAATGAGGCATCCTGATATGAAAAAGATTGAGAGATATTGCAATAATCAACGCCCAGACAGGAGGTGCAGAAAGGAATTTTTTTATCATCATCTTTGAATCCTTTTTATTGTTTCCATATTTACAAGCCTGATAATAGACAAATGTAAAAACCAAAATCCCATTACCAAAATCCATTACTGATATTCTTGCCAGTCCTTCATCACCATAAGCGGCAATGATAAATGGTAATGTAAAGCCAATGTTAAGTATCATTGAACCGACAAGGAAAACACCAAAAGTTGTTTTTTTTAGCTTTAGCTTTTTTGCTACAAAAAAAGAAACAAAATAGCTTATTATTATAATTGTTGAAGAAATAAAAGGCAAAAAAGCAAATTCAACACTTAGCCTTACTTTGGTAATTGATAATATTATTAAGGCAGGCAATGAAACATAAAAGACCAATTTTAAAAGCAGATCGCCATCTTGTTTTTTAAAAATTCCGATTTTTTGCAATAGATACCCTAAAACAAAAATTATAATTACAGGAAGTATTTTTAGTAAAATTTCATTCATAAATGTGCTGTCAATAATGCACAAAAATATAAAATTAAAAATAATATTGTAGTACAGGTGATATTAAAATAACATTGGATTGTGATTTATGTCGGGAATCATAAGTTAAAAATAATCTGCCGGCTTGAAAACGCACACCTATTTTAAAACTTTTAAATCCATAAAACGTACTCATTTGAACACCGGCTATGGTGTTATTATTATTTCTTTCGATTATTAAAAAACTTCCAAATGATGAGAATATACCAATATTAATATTTAAGTGTTTTGAGTAATAATGTCTGTAAAAAATAAAAATTTTGAATAATTCAAAATTGAATTTACCTGAACTTTCTATTTTTTGTATAGCACAACAATCTCCACTATCACATCCGGTTCCGCAATATAAATATAAGGGGTTGTTTAAAAAATATTTTATTCCAATACCAAAAGAAAACCCGATACCAACACTTGATTTTTTATTTATTGCCCTGGAGCCGGTTAATCCAATATTTAATAAAGGTTCAAGATCTAATGTGAGTTGATCTTTCTTTATTTCAAAATCTTCCTTTTGTGTTTTTTGTTGAATTTGTGAATAAGTCGTATTTATTACTAAAAGAAAAATGCAACATAAAAAAATTTTCATATTATTTGTCTTTTATTTTTTTTAATTTATTGTATAATTTGTTCCTGATCCAACTCCATGCTTTTCAATCATGTTTTTCTTAATCAAATTAGGTAAAACTCGTTTTACTGTTGGATTAGGAATGCCAAGTTTTTTTGCAATATCTCCGGATTTACATCCAGGGTGATTTCCAATGAAAGTGATTATAGATTTTTCTTGAGGTGACAGTTGAGTTTCAATCCCTCTTATTTCTAATTTTTGCATTAATTGCTCTTGAATATTTTTTAATGTATCAAAAAAAAAATTACCCATTCGCTTACATTTTCATTTGGACGTTGTGCCTGACAACTCCTTAAAACTCTATAATACTCAGATTTCCTGCTTTCAATTTAACCTCTTATTGCCCAATGACTTATACACTTTGTTGAACATTCGTACTTATTCATTAATTCATTAATATTCAATTTTAAGCGATACATCTTTTGCCGCTTCCACACAAAGTTTCATATCGTGTAATCCAATATGCCCTTTGTATATTTTTCTATCTTCGTTCAGTCGCTTTACTGTTTCGTATAAATCTTTGTAATCCGCATTTGCAACCTTTTCAACAGTGTCATATTTTGCTTCAAATAAAACATATGCAAAAGTATGATTTACCCATCTTATTCTTGATAGGTCAGTTAATTTAGTGATTTTTAAAACTTCATTTTCATCAATTCCGGTTTGTTTAGAAATTTCCAATCTACTTTTAGAAGTTAATACTTTATCAAACAATTGAAGCGTGTTTTTTATCCCTATGTTTTCAAATTTCGAAATCACATCATCTGCAATGCCTGGAAAATTTTTTATTTTATTTGGGTTCTGGCGATAACTTTTTATTTCTCTAATAAGTATTGTTAAATAATCTTCATTCAAACCACTCTTTTTTGAAAAGTCTTGTAGTTTTTTCTTGTTTTTCAACATTTTCATCAACTCATCAATATTCCGAACATTCTGTTTTTTTATAAGGTCAAAATTATAGTCAATGCTACTCTTTAAAATCATTCTACTTGGTAGTAAATCGGCAGATTTCAAAATTTCTTTGTAATTGTCAATGCTTATGTTCTCCAAATCAATATAATATCCCATTTCATTTATGCCTTTATTTGCAATTTTTCATCTTCTTGTATGACGCACAACGGATTGCGCTATGAATAGTTGCCGTTTGCGAAGTTCGTTCTTGTCTGGTTTTACCAGACTTGAACCGGACTACAAATGTTGAGTTTATAATTGTCACGGCAATTATTTATGAGCGTTTGTTATGCCGTCGTGCTTTATTCTAAATCAATAATTATTTGTATATTTTCTTTAACCAATTCATTTAAGTCTACAGGTAAGTTTCCAATTTTATTTATTAGTCTTTTATTATCTATTGCACGAATCTGGTCAATCATTATATCACAGTCTTGATTTAGGTTTGCCATTCCTTTCTTAAGATGAACTCTTAATATTTCGGAGTCTGTTTTTATGTTTGTTGTGATAGGACAAACGATAGTTGAAGGATGAGGAATTTTGTTTAACAAGTTAGTCTGGACTACTAAAACTGGTCTGGTCTTTCCTGGTTCCGTACCAATTTTAGGGTTCAAATCTGCAATCCATATTTCGAATTGTTTAATCGACATAATCTACCTCCTCAAATTCTTTAAGTACAGACATAGAGTCACTTTTTACTAAATCAGATTCTTTTTTCAGTCGTTTCTCAATCATCAATCTTCTCTGAAGTCTGTTGTAATAGTCAATAGCCTCGTTAATATATCTATTTCGTGGTTTTTTCATTCTTGAAAGAATCTTTTCAGTTTCTCCGAAGATAGAATCGTCAATTTTCAATGATACTGTTTTCATGATATTTGTTTTATATGCCACAAAGATATATCAAAAAAGTATATTCTCCAAGTATTTTTGATGTTTTTTTTCGCATGCGGCATAACGGTGGCAAATCGAGTAGGCAAGGGGAATTTCACCCCAAGCCTCTCACTGAACCGTATCCCGATATTTGGGACAGGCTGTGATAGTCTCCCATCATACGGCTCTTCTAACATGAATTACAATAAAAAGCTCATCCCC
>JAIOSH010000306.1 GCA_021107685.1 Bacteroidales bacterium
GCGCAAACTTCTCACCAACAGATCATTTATTTATGTTACGTTGCTTTGTTTAACATTTTACTCGGCTGTTTTTCCTTTCCAGGCTTTTTCACCTGATTTTCTGTTAAACAAATTTGGGATGAGTATGACTCAAAGTGGGAAAATTGCATCCATACTTTACTGGGTTACCATGTTTGCTACTCCACTTTTTGGGCTGGTGGTTGATAAATTCGGGAAAAGTGCAACACTTATGATTTTCGGTGCAATTCTGTTAACTCTTGTTCACTTGACTTTTGCTCTCACGTATTTCAATCCGGTAGTGCTGCTGGTTTTACTCGGCATTTCCATTGCTCTTGTACCCGCAGCAATGTGGCCGTCAGTTGCAAAAATTGTTCCCGAGCACCGTATTGGAACAGCTTATGGAGCAATGTTCTCAATTCAAAACCTCGGTCTTTTCGCAGTACCAATTCTTGCAGGATATATTTTGGATACTACAAATCCCGGAATAACAAATGAAATGATACAACAAGGCTCAAGACTTTATTATACACCAACAATTCTGATATTTGCAGGATTTGGATTACTGGGTTTGATTTTTGCTATTTTGCTTAAGCGAGATGATAAAACTTCCGGTTACGGACTTGAACTGCCATCTAATGCTAAAGTTAAATCTGATAAATAGATAAACAGATGAAATATCTATGACAGGTAAATATAAACATACAAGAGAATGATTATATAATGAAATTGGTACCGAGTACTCAGCGATTTTCTATTGTTTATTGATTATTTTCTATTGATTATTAATTTATTACAATATTTTTACTAAATTTAATTACCCGTAAAAAATCGCTGAGTACTCGGGAAGAAATTTAGAAGAAAGACCAAATTTCCAATTTCTAATTTTTTATTTCCGAATAAAAGTAATATTGATGAATTATAAATGGAGACATAACAAACGTTATAATTCCTATTCCGAACATTTTAAAAAAATATTTGGTGAGCGTGTACAAAAAGTTTCTGTTGATGCCGGCTTTACCTGTCCTAACAGGGATGGTGCTTTAGCTTATCAGGGTTGCACTTATTGCAATAATAATGCTTTTAATCCCTCATACTGTACTCCTGAAAAATCAATCAACTTACAAATCAAGGAAGGAATTGAATTTCATAAAAACAGGTACAGGCGTGCTAATAAATACCTTGTTTATTTCCAGCCATATTCTAATACTTATGCCCCTGTTGAATTGTTAAAAGAACTTTTTAATGAAGCCCTTACGTTTCCTGGTATCATAGGTTTGGTAATTGGGACAAGACCGGATTGCATTGATGATGAAAAACTGGAATATTTTAAATATTTATCTAAGCAACATTATATTATTATAGAATATGGCATTGAATCATGTTATAATAATACTCTGAAAAAAATTAATCGCAGGCATACTTTTGAACAATCACTTGAAGCTATTGAAAAAACAGCACGATACGGAATTAATGTCGGTGCACATATGATTTTCGGATTACCCGGTGAAACAAAAAAAGATATGATTAATGAGGTGGAAATTTTATCATCCCTTCCTTTGAACAATATTAAATTTCATCAACTTCAAATTATTAAAAATACAGTGATAGCTTCTGAATATCAAGAATCACCTGAAAAATTTAGCCTTTTTACTCTTAATAAATATGTTGATTTTATTGTTGAATTTATTCAAAAATTAAATCCTGATTTTATTATTGAAAGATTTTCAGGCGAAGTACCTCCAAGATTCCTTGTAGCACCTGATTGGGGTTTAATAAGAAATGACCGAATTAATATCCTGATTGAAAAAAAACTTGAAGAATTTGATACATGGCAAGGAAAATATTATAACCTATAAAAAGTCATAAAATTTACAAAAATGTTGAATAATTAATAAAAATAATAAAAAATAATAAAAAAAAAATTTTTATTTAGAAAAAAGAATTAAATTTGCATTTATAATTAATCATTTTATTAATCAAAAACTAAAAAATTATGAAAATTTTTACAAAAATTTGTTTAGTGATTGGGGTATTGTTTTTATCCTCAACATTAGTTATGGGGCAGGATTATGTGAATAATGATGCTGACCCGAATGCTACAATTAAAGTTATTACCGGAAGCAGTGATGCTTTATTCGATTTTCAGTTTGAATTTCCCGTTGGAGTTGGCGGTGGTGAAGCAGGAATTGAATGTGATGGTATTAACATTTACTCTACAAAATGGAATGGAGGTGATTTTTACAAGTATCAATTAGACGGTACTTATTTAGAGTCATTTACTGTTGCCGGAGCTTCCAATATCAGGGACCTTGCTTATGATGGAACCTATTTTTATGGTGGATCAGCAAGTACTACTGTTTATGAAATGGATTTCCCTAATAAAGTCCTGATAAGTTCTTTTAGCGCTCCGACAGATGTCAGAGCTATAGGTTATAATGAAGATGATGATTGGTTTTATGCAAACAATTGGGGTTCAGCCATTACATGTTTCGATAGGTCAGGTGGAATTATCTCAAGTTGGGGTGTAGGACCCACAGGCGACAGCTATTATGGCTTTGCTTATGATAATTATAGTGGTAGCGAAACTGCTTATCTTTGGGGTTATGCACAAATTGGTGCTAATCTAAATGAACTTGTTCAAATGGAACTCCCCTCAGGAACAGAAACCGGTGTATATCTTGATGTATCTTCTGTTACTTCTTGTACTGGAATGGCAGGGGGGTTATTTATTGATAATTGTTTTGTTACAGACTTCTGGACAATAGCAGGTTTATGCCAAAATGATTATTTCTGGGGTCTTGAATTATGCCCGGATGGTTCCGGACCGACTGTTATTTATGAAGATGACTTTGAATCATATAATGTAGGTGATTATTTAGCAGAAACAAATCCTACATGGTGGACAACTTGGAGCAATGCACCCGGCACCCCTGAAGATGCGCTGATAACAGATGCACAAGCCCAGAGCGGAAGTAAATCTGTTATGATTGATGCAGGAACAGACTGTGTTTTCCCAATACCTAATTACACAAATAATGTATATCATATAACTTTCTCTATGTATGTACCTTCAGGATATTTTGGCTATTTTAATATCTTACAAGAGTTTGCAGGTGCAGGAAGCCTTTGGGGTATGCAGGTATATTTCGATGCAGGTGGTGTAGGTAATGGTGATGCAGGTGGTGCAGATTTGA
>JAIOSH010000321.1 GCA_021107685.1 Bacteroidales bacterium
CTGCGACATGAGCTATTTAAGTTCAATCCGCTCTGCGGATTGAGTGATCTTCTTGTTATCTTATCATATCGAAAGTAAACAAAACTTAAAGAAGATGCAATAAAAGTAATCAAATTATTATATTCCCCAGCACATCAAAATATTATTTAACCAGAATTTACTTTAATAATTCCTGACATTTAACATTTATAATCATTTTTACTACTTTTGCCTATTCAAAAATTATTAAAATAAATTACAATGGAAATTCCCAGCAAGTATAAGCCTGCTAAAACAGAAACGAAATGGTATAATTTATGGATGGAGAAAAAGTTTTTCAGGTCTGTCCCTGATAAACGTGAGCCATATACAATTGTAATTCCACCGCCTAATGTTACAGGTGTCCTACACATGGGACACATGTTAAATAATACTTTACAGGATGTTTTGGTAAGGCGTGCCAGAATGCAAAATAAGAATGCTTTATGGATACCTGGAACCGACCATGCTTCTATTGCTACCGAAGCTAAAGTTGTTGCAAAATTAAAGGAAAAAGGAATTGATAAATCCGGAATATCAAGAGAAGAATTTCTTAAACATGCATGGGAATGGAAAGAGAAACATGGCGGGATAATCCTTGAGCAATTGAAAAAATTAGGGGCTTCCTGCGACTGGGACAGGACTAAGTTTACTATGGACGACAGCATGTATGAATCGGTTATTGATGTTTTTATTAAACTTTATAACAAAGGATTAATTTATCGTGGAGTTCGTATGGTTAATTGGGATCCTAAAGCTTTGACCGCTCTTTCTGATGAAGAAGTTATACATAAAGAAATAAATTCAAAATTATATTATTTGAGATATAAAATTGAAGGCTCTGCCGATGATTGGGTAACCATTGCTACTACACGCCCTGAAACAATTTTAGGTGATACTGCTGTTTGTATTCATCCTGATGATAAACGTTTTAGACATTTAAAAAATAAAAAAGTATTAGTTCCATTAGTAAATCGTCCGGTCCCGATTATTTTTGATGAATATGTTGACCCTGACTTTGGTACAGGCTGCTTAAAAATCACACCTGCTCATGATATTAATGATTACAATATTGGTATTAAACATAAGCTGGAAACTATTGATATTTTTAATGATAATGGCACTTTAAATGAAAATGCCGAATTATATATTGGCGAGGATCGTTTTATTGCAAGAGATAAGATTATAATAGATTTGGAAAAAAACGGTCATTTATTTAAGGTTGAGGATTACATAAATAAAATTGGTTATTCTGAAAGAACAGATGAAGTTATTGAGCCAAAACTTTCTATACAGTGGTTTTTAAAAATGGAAGAAATGGCAAAACCTGCATTAGATGTTGTTATGAATAATACAATAAAATTTCATCCTGCTAAGTTCAAGAATACTTACCGCCATTGGATGGAAAATGTTAGGGACTGGTGTATTTCGCGACAATTATGGTGGGGACAGCAAATTCCTGTTTATTACCTTCCTAATAAGGAAATGCTTGTAGCTAAATCAAAAGAAGAGGCTTTTGAAACAGCTAAATTAAAATATAATTTGCCTGATTTAAAATTAAGTGATTTAAAACAAGATGAAGATGTTTTGGATACGTGGTTTTCTTCATGGTTATGGCCAATTTCTGTTTTCGATGGTATTCGTAATCCTGATAATAAAGATATAAAATATTATTATCCGACAAATGATCTGGTTACTGCACCAGAAATCTTATTTTTTTGGGTAGCAAGAATGGTAATAGCAGGATTGGAATTTGCAAATGACATACCTTTTAAAAATGTTTATTTAACAGGTATTGTCAGAGATAAACTTGGAAGAAAAATGTCAAAATCATTGGGCAACTCACCTGATCCTATTGAGTTAATGGAAAAATTCGGAGCCGATGGCGTCAGAGTTGGAATGTTATTAACTTCGCCGGCAGGAAATGATTTACCTTTTGATGAAATACTTTGTGAACAGGGAAGAAATTTCAGTAATAAAATCTGGAATGCTTTAAGATTAGTTAAAGGTTGGGAAATTGACCATAGAATTGAACAGCCTCAATCAAGTGAAATTTCCGTTGAATGGTTTAATTCAAAGCTTAATTCAACAATTGAAATTATTGATGACCAATTTTCAAAATACCGTATTTCCGATGCTTTAATGTCTGTTTACAAATTAATCTGGGATGATTTCTGTTCATGGTATCTGGAAATAATAAAACCTGCTTACAAACAGCCTGTTGACAAGCATACCTACAAAGCAACAATTATATTTTTTGAAAAATTAATAAAATTATTACATCCTTTTATGCCTTTCATTACTGAGGAAATATGGCATCATCTTAATGAAAGAGATGAAAATGATTGTATTATTATTGCTGATATGCCAAAAGCAGAACCTTATAATAAAGCACTGCTCAGCCATTTTGAAAAAGAAACAGGAATAATAATAGCTATACGAAATATTCGTAAGGAAAGAAATATTCCCTTTAAGGAAGCAATTACATTGTCGATTAAAAAAAATTACGATGAAACACCTGATAATACTTTCGATAGTGTAATTTCAAAGCTTTGCAATATTAGTAAAATTAATTATGTTGATAAAAAAATTGAAGATGCTGTTTCTTTCATTGTAAAATCTACCGAGTTTTATATTCCTTTAAGCAAATCTATTGATATTGAAGCAGAAATAAAAAAATTAGAGGATGAACTAAAATACACTCAGGGTTTTCTTAATTCAGTCTTGAAAAAAATCAATAATGCACGATTCATAAAAAATGCACCTGAACAGGTTGTTGCAAATGAAAAGAAAAAGAAAACAGATGCAGAAGCTAAGATAAAGGTGATTGAAGAGCAGATTGTGAATATCAGGAAATAAATCGGTAATCAGTTATCAGTTATCGGTTATCGGTTATCGGTAATTGGTAATCGGTAAAATAATAAAAAATTTCGAATTATTTTTTTATTTGAACATTAATTTCCTTTTCTAATTTATTAAACCATTCTTTACCAAATTTTCGTATTAGGGGCTTTTTTAAAAATTTATATAGAGGTAAATTTAATTTTTTCCCTTTTCTTAATCCCTGTTTACAAATAA
>JAIOSH010000438.1 GCA_021107685.1 Bacteroidales bacterium
ACACATAATCCCACAAGAAAAGATTAACAACAAATGTTTGTGAGTTCAATTAATTCCTACCTTTGATTTTTATACTGCGTTGAATAATTTATGAAAAACGTATAACTAATAATTTATAACTTATAACTTATAACATATGTATATCAGCAAACCGGCAATTACAAAACCTAAATATATTATATTCCTGATAATATTTATCATTCCGTTATTGATTTACGGACAAGGCGACAATCATAATCTTTCTACAAGCTCAAAAAAGGCTAAAAATGCTTATATCAAAGGAGAGGAGTTTTACAGGGTTCGAAATATTAAGGAAGCTGAAAAATATTTTATTAAAGCCACGGAAGAAGACCCCGAATTTTTTGAAGCATATATGCTTTTAGCTGATCTGTACGAACAGACTGAGAAATATGAAGAAGCTATTAAAGTCTATAATAAAGCTATTGGAACAAATCCTGATATTTTTCCCGGTGTTTATTATTTAACTGCAAATATTGAATTTTCTCAAGCAAAATATAATGATGCATTAATGCATTATAAAAAATTTTTAGATTATGAACATATTAATGATGATAATGCCCGGTCAGCACAAAAAAATATCAAAAATTGTGAGTTTGCTATTGAAGCAATGAAAAATCCTGTTCCATTTGACCCGATTAATTTAGATTCAAATATCAATACTAGTTTTAATGAATATTTTCCTTGCATTACAGCAGACAATCAAACATTATTATTTACACGCCTCATTCCTGATAAAAATTCATATTCAGGTAAACAGGAAGATTTCTATATGAGCAATAAAGTAAATGGAAAATGGGAAAAAGCAATAAATATTGGAAAACCTATAAATACTGTATTTAATGAAGGTGCACCAAGTTTATCTGCTGATGGAAATATATTAATATTTGCAGCATGTGAAAGTGTAGGAGGTTATGGAGGCGGGCGTAATGGTTATGGAAGATGTGATCTGTTTTTTTCAAAACGAACAGGTGATAACTGGACAAATCCTAGAAATATGGGAACGCCAATTAATACAAGTAATTGGGAATCGCAACCGTCTTACTCATCTGATGGTAAAACTTTATATTTTGTCAGTAATCAGGGTGGGGGCTATAATATCTGGAAAACTTATGTAGGTAATGATGGTTATTGGACAGAGCCTGAAAAACTTGAATATCCTATTAATACAAACGATTCGGAAGGTTCTGTATTTATTCATCCTGACAATCAAACACTGTATTTTTCATCTGACGGTCATGCAGGAATGGGTGGAATGGATATTTTTATTTCACGTCTTGACTCAACAGGAAATTGGGGAGTGCCTGTTAATTTAGGTTACCCAATTAATACGCAAAATGATGAAAGTGGATTTATGGTTGGACCTGATGGGAAAAAAGCATATTTTTCTTCTGACAGGGAAGGTGGTTTCGGCGGACTTGACATGTATTTTTTTGAATTATATGAACAGGTCAGACCTAAAAAGGTTAATTATATGAAAGGAATTGTTTTTAATAGTAATACAAAAGAAAAATTAGAAGCCAAATTTGAACTTATTGATTTGCAAACAGGAGAAGTATGTGTAAAATCCCGTTCAAATGCCGGAAATGGAGAATTTTTAGTTTGTTTGCCTGCCGGCAGAAATTATGCTTTAAATGTTTCTAAAGATGGCTTTTTGTTTTATTCAGAGAATTTTACTTTAACAGGAGAAAATCCTCAAACCGACCCGTATTTAAAAGATGTTCCTCTTCAGCCTATTAAAGTAGGTGAAAGTGTTGTATTGAAAAATATATTTTTTGAAACTGATAAATATTCTTTAAAAGAAGAATCTGAAATTGAATTACAAAAATTAATTGATTTATTGAATAAAAATCCTGAAATTAAAATAGAGATCAGCGGGCATACTGATAATATCAGCAATGAAGAATATAATAAGAAATTATCACATAAGCGTGCTAAATCAGTTTATGATTACCTTATTGAAAATGGCATTTCAAAAGAAAGATTAACATTTCTTGGTTATGGTTTTTCCAAACCTATAGATACAAATGAAACCGAAGAAGGGAGAGCAAATAACAGGCGTACTGAATTTAAGGTATTTGAGATTTAATAATTAATTGTATATACAATTGCTTTGTAAAAGTTTGTTAAAAAAATTTTTAACAATTAATTAATATTTAAGTAATAAATTTCATTATTACGAGTTACAGGTTACGCGCAACCCGCAACTCTTATTTATATTTATTTGCAGCTTTGAGCTAAGTTGTATTTTTTTTATTTAGGCATATAAATCCACGTATCCTGCCACTGTAAATTATCGGGCATCCATTCCCATTCTATTTCCTCATAAACAAATGAAATTTTATCTGTGTGTGCAAATACATCATTTCCAACATGAAAAACCTTATGTTCAAAATTTACTACCCTCACATTATGTAAGGTAATAATATAATAGGGCACAATTTGCTGTGTTTGTAATTCTTCCCAAAAAAATGTGAATTTAAGTTCATCAATATTCTGACCTTGGGCAAGATACTTAATATAATTCACGGAACCTCTGTCAATATTTTTAATTACAGACAAAGCCTGGTGATTACGGTTTCCTGTTGGCAACCCTGAACCAGGGTCAAAGGGAAGATTTATACCCCACTCCAAATCAATTACTTTACTACAATCTTCATATGCTGTATATTCCCATGAACCAGGGAAATTACTGCAATCCATAGCTATAACCCATCTGCCATCGGCTGCACTTTCGGGACCTGTTTTATCTGGGGCAACAGCAGTCTCCTGAACGGTTCCATCAGGAAATTTAAAGCCTTTATCTTTTGCTTCTATCATTCCATTTGTTGTAAGAAGAGAACCAGGGTTACTTGTACCTATTCCTACCTTACCATTACTTTTTATTATAATACCTTTATCACTACCATCACCCGAAAGCCAATTGTTGTTAAGTTTAATATTATTACGCATATTTAATTTCCCATTAACATCTAACTTAGTTTGTGGGTTTGTTATACCTATTCCGATTTTTCCTGTTGCATCTTCATAAATATTTGAATTTGCTATAGTATCGTTGTCAGTAAATTTAGGTATATAATTAGGGGTTCCTGTTCCGTCAATATGGCTTGCTGCTGGTTTCCAAGTTCCTACTCCATTTTCATCAGAAGTTAGAACATAACCGCTGTCTGTTGATATTGGCAGAATAAAACCATTCATTCTTGCAGTTCCGATAACATCTAATTTATAAGCCGGCGTTATTGTTCCAACTCCGACATTTTGATAAGGTGAACGAACAACAAGGCCTGTTGCTTCAAAATTATTTCCATCCCATGCCTGTAAATGCAAATATCCATCTGTTTGCGGTCCAAAATGCTGAATTTTAGCTGCTTCAAGGCTGTCTTCCTTGAATAGGATTAAAGGTTGAAAATAATCAAGAATTAGATTTCCTGACACATCAAGTTTTTCTTCCGGGAATTGTGTGCCAATACCTACACTATCCGATTTATTTGATAATAAAGTAGTAGTATTATCAGGTCCTTTCAGCCATAAAACTGAAGAAGATGAGGATAAGAACTCCCAATCCGGACTGGAAGGTGTTCCATTATTGTAATAGAATCCTTGTTTACCATCAGTTTGAAAAATCAATAATCCAGTTGCAGGTTGAGAAATATTATCCTTTTGAATTGAATTAAGACGGGGTACAAGGAATCCTTTTGTATCGGATTTCACATCCAGCATAGCTGAATTATCTGCTGTGTAAGTGCTGTCATCTGTTATAACGACATTTTGAGAATTTATGACCAATGTGCCAAATAAAAAGTACACAATTGAGATAAGTAAAATAGTTTTTTTCATAGAATAAAGCTTTAATTGATTAATAATTAATTGAATAATTTAATATTTTAATTTCCTGTAAAAACAGTTGGACTTCCGGTAATTATGTTTCCAATTCCACCTCCGAATGGACATATAACCTGGTCGTCAACACGAGCAACATTTCTAAAATTACCATTAAGATGAATCAGAGCACCTTGTAAATCCATTATAGCGCCAGAAGTTAAATCCAATAAATTACCAGCCTTAATATCAATATTTCTACTTGCATGTATTGATATATCAAAAGCAGATATATCAATATCACTATTTGAATTAATTGAAATATCACTTTTACTGTCAATTATTATACCATCATCACTTTCAATTGTTATACCACCGGTTGGATCAATAGTTATTTTACTGCTGCCAGCTATAATTAAGACATCATTTTGATTACTTTTAATAGTAATTTTACTATCAGTTACAATTCCTCCTTCAGGGAGTATATGTCCTAATACTTTTAGATTACTATCAATTTTTGTACTTCCATTTACTGTGAGTCTATAATCAGGTGTACTTATACCTATTCCTACAAAACCGTTATTATCTACATATATTCCTTCATTGTTTCCATCTCCGGAAAGCCAATTCTGATTAAGCTTAATATTGCCACCCATGTGTAATCTTCCATTAATATCTAATAAGTCAGATGGGGTATTTGTCCCGATTCCTACCTGTCCAAACAAATTAACATAAATCCCTTCATTTGTTCCGTCGCCGGATATCCAGTTTAAATTAAGATTAATATTATCTTGCATTCTTAATTTACCATTAACTTCCAGTTTTTCAGTAGGAATATTTGTTCCTATACCAACTTTACCATAACAACCAATATAAATTCCCTCATCATCTCCGTCACCTGATAACCAGTTTGAATTAAGTTTTATATTATCTCTCATATACAATTTACCATTTACATCTAATCTTTCATTTGGACTTGTACCAATACCTAAATTACCGCTTTGTGAAATATATATTAAGTTTGATGCACTATATCTAAAAATTAAGTATCCATCTCCATACCAATCTAAACAACTTCTAAAACCATCATGATACATTTCTATAAATTCTGTTTCATTTGTATCAAATGAACTTCGAATATTTCCTATTACAGAAAGTCTTGTATCGGGTGATGTAGTACCAATGCCAATTGCATTAGCAGATGATTGATAAATTATCGAATTACCTATACTATTATTAGAGGAAAATCTGGGAATATATTTTTCTGTGCCACCACCTCCAATACCCTCTTGAGGAATGGGTTGCCAAGTTCCAACACCATTAGCATCAGATGTTAGTACTAAGCCTATGGCTGCTCCACCTTGCATTTTAAAACCACCCATCTTAATTGTTCCTACAACATCTAAATGTTCAGTTGGATTTAAGGTTCCTATACCAACCTGTCCATGAAATCCGCCTTCTTCTTCAGGAAAAATAATAAATGCATTTGCAGTAGGAATCATTGTTGGAATTA
>JAIOSH010000416.1 GCA_021107685.1 Bacteroidales bacterium
GACAAATCATTACAGGGTGAAAAAGGTACATTAACTATGATATTTAAAAGAAAAGATAACGGCAAAATGGTAAAAACGGTTTTCAATAAAATGAAACTTTTTGAACCCGGAATGATGAAAAAAATAAAGTCTTTAAAAGAAAAACTTTTAACAGGAACTGCAACAGATGAAGAAAAAGCACTGTTTGCCGAAAAAGCACAAATAATAGTAGAAAAAGCAATTACAAATATGCCTGATGGAGTTATCACAATTTCGGAATGTACGGAATATGTTTTTCCCGAGAAGTAAGTTCTATAAATTTTATTTAAATAATAATTATGAAAAAAATAGTTATAATTCTATTCGTTTTATTTTCATTAAACACTTTTGCTCAGGAAAAACTTGGTTTAATGATAATTGCTCATGGTTCGCCTGCAAAACAGTGGAACCAACCGGTACTTGATTTAGAGAACCAGGTAAAACAATTATTTGATGAAAAAAAGATAACAAAATTTGATGAAGTACGGGTTGCTTTGATGGAATTTACTGAGCCGTCAATAGCTTCCGTAATAAAAGATTTTGAGGACAAAGGCATTACAAAAGTATTTGCTTTGCCATTATTTATCGCACCTTCGGGACATTCAATTTATGATATTCCTGCAATTCTCGGACTTTATTATGATCAGGAAATGATTGATGAGTTAGAAGAGGAAGGAATAAAAATAGTTGATACAAAAATTAAGATTACAGTTGGGCCTACATTGGATTATGAAAATGTTATGAAGGGTATTTTATTGGACAAAGTAAATAATCTATCAGATAATCCGGCAGAAGAAGCCTTGATATTACTTGCTCATGGAGATAAGAATTTTAAGCCGATTTGGGAAAAACTCACTAATGAAACAGGTAATTATATTCTCGGCAAAACAGGTATTGAATATTTTGATAAAGCTTATGTTGGAGTTGGACAGTCGTTTGCCGTGGATGGTGTTAACCCGATATTAAAAGCAAGCGAAAACAAAAAGAAAGTAATTATTGTTGGAATGTATCTTTCAATGGGAGTGAAAAATATGGCTGAAAATTCCGGCATAATAATGCTGGGGCGAACAATGGAAAGCAAGAAAATGTTTGAAGGGAAAAACATAGTTTTTGCAGAACATGGCTTGCTTCCTGATAAAAGAATTGCAGAATGGATTGTTGATAGAGCTGTTGAATGGTTGAAAAATTACTCATTATAAGCCCAAAGTTAATACTAAGCGAAGCAGAAGTTTAAGCACTGATTAGGAATAATTTATCAAATCAAAAATTCCGAATAATTTTCACTATTAATTATTTTAAAAATATGTTCGGGATAAGCTGTTTGAAATGTTTTGGATAAACGAGAAATTTTTTGGGGATTGTATTTGAACTCATAAGCGTTAAATAAACCGTCACGCTCTTCAATATAATCTATCTCTTGTTGTTGTGTCGTTCTCCAGAAAAACACATTTGCCCGAATTCTTTTATATTCAAGCACTTTTTTTCGTTCACTTATAAGATAGTTTTCCCATAATGCTCCAACATCATTTCTCATTTCAATCCGGTTAAAATTGCCAATAATAGCATTACGAATACCATTATCATAGAAATAAATTCTAATTTAAGTAAATCTTTGTATAGATAACTATCGGAAAGCCAGCCTAATGTTTCGGAAGCATTAGAAAATCCGGTTATAACTTCAGGATATGCTCCATAAATAAGACGCAGGTTTAGCTCTTGCTTTTCTTTTAACTTACCATGTTCATTTATAAGTTCTTTGTATGAAATGGGATAAAGTAAGTATTCAAATTTTCTTCCTGTCAGAGGTTCATTAAGTTTATTAGCCAGGTCAAAGGATGATGAACCTGTTGCAATTAGCTGAACTTCCGGTATATTATCTACAACTAATTTTAATATAGTCCCGATATTCTCAATTTGTTGTGCCTCGTCAATTACAACAATTTTTTTTTTACCAAACAATTGAGTCATTTCTGCTGAAGAAATCCCACGAAATAATGGTGATATATTGGGTTCATCTCCATTAAACCAAATAACTGGTTTTCCAATTTCTTTAACCAGAGTTTTTACCAAAGTAGTTTTGCCAACTTGTCTTGGACCGGTAATTACAATAGCTTTGTTCTTAAAAAACTTTTGCTTTATAATTTCTGTTAATTCTCTTTGTATCATACTGCAAAAATATAAATTTTGGATTAGAATCCAAAATAACTATAATAATTTTGGATTCTAATCCAAAATCATCATAGCCTAATAGTAGCTATTTGGTGCTTGTCATTTGTGATTTATAATATTTGTTTAAACTTTCGGACTTTATAGACGGACTTTAAGTACATCTGTGTGAATCTGAGAAATCTGTAGCAAAAAAATGTTTGAAGGGAAAAATATAGTTTTTGCAGAAGACGGCTTGCTTCCTGACATAAGAATTACAGAATGGATTGTTGACAGAACTGTTAAATATATAAAATAGAAGCTAACAATATTTTATTTGCATTTGTATTAACATTATTTGCCGGTTTATCAACGGGGATAGGCAGTGCAATGGCATTTTTTAAGACAGGAGGATACATTAATTCAATACAATTGCTTTTTTGGCTTCGACAAGAATAACTCTTCGCCCCCCTGCATCGCCATCCGGTTGACTTACGTCCCCAAGATGTGTTTCGCGGCTGAGCAGAATCTCTGCATCCCCAGCGACCAAGTCAAACATAATGTCATTCGTAAGTGCAAGAGATGTGCTGCCTATAGTATCATTAAAATAACTGCCACTGAATTTATC
>JAIOSH010000147.1 GCA_021107685.1 Bacteroidales bacterium
TAGCAAATTCATATAACAGGGACGTTTTTGCTGTTCCGGGACGTTTAAATAATACGTACTCAGAAGGATGCAATCATTTGGTCAAAACTAACAAGGCAGCTCTTATTCAATCGGCTGATGATATTAAGTATATTATGGGTTGGGAATCGGTATCTTCCAAGCATACTCCCAAACAACATAAACTATTTGTTAATTTAAGCTCCGAAGAAGAAATTTTGTTAACTCTTTTCAAAAATAATAAAGAAATAGGCATTGACCAACTTTGTATTCAATCAAAATTAAATATAAGTAAAGTAGCTTCTGCCCTGTTAAATCTGGAGTTTGAAGGAATTATCAATAGTCTTCCGGGAAAAATGTACAGGTTAATTTGATGAATAATTCTATTATTGAATTTTTAACCGCTTAAATTCTTCATTAATTCCAACAGCTTTAAAAAATAGTAAAATTACAATTACAAAAGCACCAATTGTTAAGAATAATAACAAACGATAATCTTCTGTAATAAAACAAAAGTTATAAAGTGCATGGAAAAATGAAGCACCAAATAAGCCTGTCATTAAATCAACAAAACGATTTTCCCTGGCTTTTGCCAAACCAACAAAAAAACCCAATATAACAGCAAAAAATACATTTGCAAAAATTACTGTGATAGCATACATGAAATTTATTTCCTTATAAACAGGTAAAGTAAAATATAATACATTACCAATAAAAGCAAAACCCATAGCTATCATTATTGAATAAATAATTGATTCCAAAGGCCCATTGAAATCTTTTTTAGGAAAATTATAATATCTTAAAACAAGATATTTACCAAGCTCTGAACCTATACCCATAACTACAAAAGAGTAAAAAATTATTCTCCTGAAATTCTTAAAGATATCTAATCCGAAATAATTAGCTATGTATTGAAAAATTACAACAAGTATTATACTAATAATACCATATAAGAAACTCTTGAATACAAAGTTATATTTCTCTTTTCCATATTTATATCTTAAATAAAAAAATAAGATAAAAGCAATTAACGGTGCTAAAATTAACGACAAAATGTACATAAAATTCATAAGGCTATAATTTAAAATTTTCAAATATAATAATAGATTTTATAAACACAAGTTATTTCATATAATTTTTTTTAAAAAAGTGAAATCCTACCGGTTCTTCTTATTCAAAATATCTGTCTGCTTCTGTATTGATTGTTTATGTATCAATTCAAAAAGTTTTAAAAGAAATTCTTTGTTTAAACCAAGGTTTATACCATTGTTTAATCTCTCCTGTAAAATATTATTCCATCTTTTAATTTGTAGTATAGTAATATTATTATCCCGTTTAAATTCACCAATTTTTTCAACTATTTTCATTCGCCTTGACATTGTGTCTATTAGTTCTTCATCAAGTTTATCAATTTCAATACGCAGTTTTTCCAGCTTATTTTCAAAATCAATATTACCTTTTTCTTTTCTTACAGTAAGCCCTGCAATCAATTCTTGTAACTTTTTCGGTGTAATTTGCTGTTCACCGTCAGTCAATGCAGTTTCAGGATTAATATGAGACTCTATCATTAAACCGTCCATTTCAAGATCAAGAGCCTTTTGTGAGACACTTTGAAGTAATTCGGTATTTCCGCAAATATGACTTGGGTCGCATAATATTGGCAAATCAGGGAATAAACGTTTTAACTCTATGGGGATTTCCCACATTGGAATATTTCTGTAATTAGATTTCTTAAAGAAATAAAATCCCCTGTGAATAGCAACAAGTTTTCTTATGCCTGCATTATTTATTCGCTCTAAAGCACCTATCCATAATTCTAAATCGGGATTTACGGGATTTTTTATCATTACCGGTATATCAACACCATTTAGCACTTTTGCTAATTCCTGAATTGAAAAAGGATTTACAACTGTTCTTGCACCTATCCATAAAATATCAATATCATAATGTAAAGCTTCTTCAATATGGTGTGGATTTGCTACTTCAACAGCTATTAATAAACCGGTTTCTTTTTTTACATTTTTTAACCATTTTAAACCTTTTATTCCCACACCTTCAAAAAATTCAGGTCGTGTCCTTGGCTTCCATATCCCGGCTCTGAAAATTTTTACATTTGGTATTTTTGCAATATTTTTTGCAGTCGTAAGCAATTGTTCCTCTGTTTCAGCACTGCATGGACCACTTATCACAAAAGGATATTTGCTGATATTCAACCATTTATTTAAAGGTAATATATTGAGAGCGGAATTCATATTTTATGGATGTAAAATTAATATAAAACATTAATAAAAAAATTAAAAAATCTTATTTTTGCAAAATCAATTAAGATTAAAAAAATAATATTGAAAAAATGAAAAGGATAAAAATCATTGAACTTCTGAATCAGCAAAATTTAGGAATCGAAGTAAATATTAAAGGATGGGTTAAAACCAAACGTTTAAGTAAAAATGTCGCATTCATTGCAATGAATGATGGTTCAACTATTAACAATATTCAGATTGTTATTGATTTAAACAAAATAAATGAAAAAGAATTAAATAAAGTAAATACAGGTGCTTCAATTTCTGTAAATGGTACATTAATAGAATCACAGGGTAGCGGTCAAAAAACAGAGATCAATGCTAACTCTATTGAAATTTTAGGTGAAGCTGATCCTGATAAATATCCATTGCAACCAAAAAAGCACTCTTTAGAGTTTTTAAGAGAAAAAGCACATTTGAGATTCAGAACTAATACATTTGGTGCAATAACAAGGGTAAGGCATGCTATGATATTTGCAATTCACAAATATTTCAATGATAAAGGATTTTATAATATTCATACTCCTATTATTACAGGATCAGATGCAGAAGGTGCAGGTGAAATGTTCAGAGTATCCATACTTGACCCTAAAAATCCACCATTAACAGAAGATGGAAAAGTTGATTTTAAAAAAGATTTTTTTGGAAAGGAAACAAATCTTACAGTTTCAGGTCAATTAGAGGCAGAATTAGCAGCACTTGCATTATCTGAAGTTTATACTTTTGGGCCGACATTCAGGGCTGAAAACTCAAATACTTCACGCCACCTTGCTGAATTTTGGATGATAGAGCCTGAAATGGCTTTTTATGATATTAATGATGATATGGACCTTGCAGAAGAAATGTTAAAATATCTGGTAAAATATGTTTTGGATAATTGTGCAGATGATTTGGCTTTCTTGAGCAAACGCCTCACAAATGAAGAAAAAAATAAAAAGCAGGAAGAACGTTCTATGGAACTTATTGAAAAATTAAAATTTGTTTTGGAAAATGATTTTGTTAGAATTACATATACAGAGGCTATTGATATTTTAAAAAATTCCAAACCAAATAAAAAGAAAAAATTCCAATATTTGATTAAAGATTGGGGGGCAGATCTTCAATCGGAACATGAACGTTATTTGGTTGAAAAACACTTTAAGAAACCTGTTATCATTACTGACTATCCAAAAATAATCAAGGCTTTCTACATGAAACAAAATGACGATGAAAAAACTGTTCGTGCTATGGATGTACTTTTCCCACAAATAGGAGAAATAATCGGAGGTTCACAAAGAGAAGAAATATATGACAAACTCTTGTCAAGAATGATTGAAATGGATATTCCTAAAGAAGAAATGTGGTGGTATCTTGAAACAAGAAAATTCGGCAGTGTTGTTCATAGTGGTTTTGGTCTCGGCTTTGAAAGATTAATGTTATTTATAACAGGAATGAGTAATATCAGGGATGTTATCCCATTTCCAAGAACACCTCAATATGCCGAATTTTAAATTATCATTATATTATTTGCGTTTTTATATTAATTTTATTATATTGCACAATTTTAAATATTTTATTAAATAAAACGTTAAGCTTAAATCTAAAAATAATTGAAATCAAATTATAGATGCTAAACCAAAAATTACAACAAAAACTATTACAAAAGTTATCCCCTCAGCAGATTTTATTAATGAAACTGCTGCAGATACCTACTATTGCTTTGGAACAGAGGATAAAGCAGGAAATTGAAGATAATCCTGTATTGGAAGAATCAGATCAAACTGAAGATATTCCTGATGAAAATGATGAATTAAGCAATGTTGAAACCGATGAAAGTGAAAATACTGAAGAATCAGAGAGTAATAAAGATGACGAATTTGATTTGAACGATTATATTAACGAAGATGATATTCCTTCATATAAATTAAATGCTAACAATACTGATTTTAATGAAGAAAAAAAAGAAATCCCTTTCGTCTCAGGTATTAGTTTTCAAGACTTCTTGATTTCACAATTAGGGTTACGAATTCTAAATGACAAACAACATATTATTGCTTCAAATATTATTGGAAATCTTGATGATTCAGGTTATCTTCATCGTGATACTGATGCTATGGTTGATGATTTGGCATTTGTCCAAAATATTAATACTACATCTGATGAAATCCTTTCGGTCTTAAAAATAATCCAAGAATTTGATCCTTCCGGCATTGGTGCTAGAAATTTACAGGAATGTTTGCTTATACAATTAAAAAGAAAAGAAAAATCTAATAAAGCTATTGATCTTGCTATCTTAATCATTGAAAGGTATTTTAATGAATTCACAAAAAAACATTATGATAAAATAATCAGAAAAGCTAAAATAAATGAAGATGAATTAAAAGAAGCTATTAATGAGATACTCAAGCTTAATCCAAAACCCGGTAATTCACTTAGCGAAACTGCTAAAACAAATCATTATATTTTACCCGATTTTATCATATACAACAATAACGGAGAATTGGAACTTAGTTTGAACTCAAAAAACGCACCTGAATTAAGACTTAATAAAACATATATTGATATGCTGGAGGCTTATGCTAATAATAAAAATGACAACCAACATAAAGATGCCTTCACATTTGTAAAACAAAAAATCAATTCAGCAAAATGGTTTATTGATGCTATTAAGCAACGCCAAAATACTCTTTATACAACAATGAAGGCTATTATGAATTATCAAAATGAATATTTTATGGATGGCGACGAAACTAAGTTGAGACCAATGATACTTAAAGATATTGCTGAAATTGTTAATCTGGATATTTCAACTATTTCACGTGTTGCTAATAGCAAGTATGTTCAAACACCATTCGGCACTTTCTTATTAAAAAGTTTTTTTTCAGAATCAATGCAAACTAATAAAGGTGAAGAAGTTTCAACACGCGAAATAAAAAAAATACTTTCAGATTGTGTTGATGCTGAAAATAAAAACAAACCCCATACCGACGAACAACTAACAGGTATCTTAAAGCAAAAGGGTTACAATATTGCTCGTAGAACAGTAGCTAAATATCGTGAACAATTAAGTATTCCTGTAGCGAGATTAAGAAAAGAATTATAATCTATATATTGATAAAACTCACCAAAATATAACATAGCTCAAAGCTACAAACAAATATAAAAAAGTTGCGGGTTGCGATTTTTTTTTAAATATAATTTTATGGAAACCAAAATCGCAAAGACTATTTCATATATTTTTCATCCCTTGATCATACCATCTTATATTTTATTGCTGCTTTTTAATTTGAATTCCTATTTTTCATTGTTAATCTCTCCTTCAGCAAAATTAATGATATTGGGAATGATTTTTACCATAACATTTATTTTACCATTATTATCAATATTTATTTTTTTGAAAAAAGGTTTGGTGAAAACAATACAAATGGAAACAAAAGAAGAAAGAGTTTATCCTTTTATTATTACTGCAATTTTTTATTATTTAGCTTATTATTTACTTAAACAACTACAATTATCACCGGTTTTTTATTTATTTATACTCGGATCAACTTTACTAATAATTATTACATTGTTCATTAATTTTTATTGGAAAATAAGTATTCACATGATAGCTGTCGGCGGAATGCTTGGAACTTTCTTAGGACTTTCACTAATATTAAATATTGATATTACATTTTTAATTTCTCTAATAATCTTATGTGCAGGATTTGTAGGTTTTGCACGTTTAAAATTAAATACACATAAACCCCCACAGATATATTCCGGATTTCTTTTAGGTGCTGCCTTTATGTTACTACTTTTTATCTTTTAGAGCTTTTTTATCAAATAACTCTATACACTTTTTACACTGAGCGTGCACATTGAGCGTAGTCGAAATGTAGCCGAAGTATAGACACTAAATAGTGTCCGTCCATAAAGTCGCATAGCGACGAACTATTTGTAACCCCTGACGGAAGTCAGGGGTGATAATGAGGGAGTTACAAAAGTCCCATAGGGACTACCTATAAAAAATCGGATATTATGGACAGACTCTAAATAGTTACCAATATTGTTTTGTTTTACAGGGTGATAAAGTTTTTCACTTCAAGCAACTAATATGTATCTTCAGACCTCAGTAGTTTTAATTATTCTCAATTTTAAATTACTTATTTTACTGAGTTCATATCTTACTAAAACTTATCTTTGCACAAAATATATAATATAACAATGATTAAAACACAAGAAAAAAAAGAAAATAAAATACGAGTTGGTATTACTCATGGTGATTTTAATGGAATTAGTTACGAAATTATTATTAAATCATTATTAGACCAACAAATTATGGAGCTATTCACTCCGATTGTGTATGGCTCTTCAAAAATAGCTTCTTATCACCGAAAAACTTTAAATATTTCTGATTTCAGCTTAAATTTAATTAAAAGAGCAGATCTGGCAAATCAAAAACGCCCAAATATAATTAACTGTTATGATAAAGAAGTTAAAATTGAACTTGGAAAATCTACAGAAATTGCCGGTGAATTATCGCTTTTAGCACTTGAATCAGCTATTAAGGATTTTAAAAATAATCATTTTGAAGTTTTGGTTACAGCACCAATAAATAAAAAAAATATTCAATCAGTTAATTTTAATTTTCCGGGACATACGGAATACTTAGCTGAAAAATTTAATACTGAAGATTATTTAATGATAATGGTTAGCAACAAGCTAAGAATGGGAATAGTTACAGGTCATATTCCTATTAGTAAAGTTTCTTCTGTATTAACTGAAGAGCTTATTATGCGAAAAATTAAAATATTAAATAATTCTCTTATAAAGGATTTTTGTATAACTAAACCTAAAATTGCTGTTCTCGGACTAAATCCGCATGCAGGTGATAATGGATTATTAGGAAAAGAAGAAGCTGAAATTATTATTCCTGCAATTAAAAATAGTTTTGACAAAAATATATTGGTTTTCGGACCATACTCTGCCGATGGTTTCTTCGGTTCATCAAATTATACACATTTTGATGGTGTTTTAGCTCTATACCACGACCAGGGAATGTTACCTTTTAAATTATTATCATTTAACAATGGTGTTAATTTTACTGCAGGATTACCTATTGTAAGAACTTCACCCGCTCATGGAACTGCTTATGAAATCGCAGGTAAAAATGAGGCTTCTCCCGAGTCATTCATGCAGGCAATTTATTTAGCTTGTGATATTTACAAAAACAGACTATTAAATGAAGAAATTTATAAAAATCCACTAGAAATAAGTAATACTGAAAATGATAAATAAATATACAATATCAGAAATTACTAATATTGTTAAAGGGGAATTAATTTCCAAAAATCACCATGATACTTCAATAAAAGATATACTTATTGATAGCCGCCGTTTGATCAGACATGAAAATTGCATTTTTTTTGCATTACATAGCAAAAGAAACGATGGGCATAAATATATTGATGAACTCTATAAAAAAGGAATCAGAAATTTTATTATAAAAACAATTCCTTCAAATACTAATGAATATCAAAATACAAATTTCATATTAGTAAAAGATACGCTTGTTGCTCTACAACTGTTAAGTGCAGACTACAGAAAAAAATTTAATATCCCTATTATCGGCATTACAGGAAGTAACGGAAAAACCATAGTAAAAGAATGGCTATATCAATTAATGAGTTTTGATAAAAAAATTATAAGGAGTCCTAAAAGTTATAATTCACAAATAGGTGTTCCCCTTTCTGTTTGGCAATTAAAACCTGAATATGAATTTGGCATATTTGAAGCCGGTATTTCCGAAACTAATGAAATGGAAAAACTGCAAAGCATTATTCAACCGACAATAGGAATATTTACCAACATTGGAGAAGCACATAATGAAAATTTCGTCCATATTAATCAAAAGGTAGGTGAAAAATTAAAATTATTCACTAAAGTTGATACTCTTATTTATTGCCCTGATTTTTCAGAAATACAACAAATAATCATACGTTCCGAATTATTAAAAAGTATTAAGTCTTTTACCTGGAGTAAAAAGCACAAAGCAGATCTTCAAATTATATCTACTCAAAAAAATAACAATAAAACAACAACTATTAAAGGAATATTCAAGGGAAATGAATTACACATAAAAATTCCTTTTATTGATAAAGCTTCAATTGAAAATGCAATTCATTGCTGGGCAACTATGTTATTTTTGGAATATAATAATGATTTAATTGCTCTAAGGATGCAACAACTCAATCCTGTTGCAATGCGTCTTGAACTTAAGGAAGGAATAAATCACTGCTCTGTTATAAATGACAGTTATAATTCGGATATAAATTCCCTGAATATTGCCATTGATTTTTTGAATCAACAAAATCAACATAAAGATAAAACAATAATTCTTTCTGATATTTTACAAAGTGGTAAAAATAATAATGAACTCTATGGTGAAATTGCAAATATTCTTTCATCCAAAGGGATAAAGCGAATCATTGGTATAGGTAATGCTATTAGTAACCAAGCTGATAAATTTAAAATTGATAAATATTTTTTCCCTTCAACAGATGATTTTTTAAAAAAATTTTCTTTTACCTCATTTCAAAATGAAAGCATTCTATTAAAAGGCGCCCGTGTCTTTGAATTTGAACAAATTAGTAAAGCACTTCAGCAAAAAACCCACGAGACAGTTCTGGAAATTAATCTTAATGCTCTTATCCATAATCTTAATTATTACAGAACAAAATTAAAGCCAACAACCAAAATTATGGCTATGGTTAAAGCCTTTTCCTATGGGAGCGGAAGTTTTGAAATAGCCAATATCTTACAATTTCATCATATTGATTATTTAACTGTTGCCTATGCAGATGAAGGAGTTGAATTGCGTAAAGCCGGGGTTTCTGTTCCTATAATGGTTATGAATCCTGATAAACAAAGCTTTGATGCAATAATTAAACATAACTTGGAACCTGAAATATATAGCTTCAGGATATTAAATTTATTAGAAAAGGAAATTAAAAAAAATATTATTCCTAATAATAAACCTGTTAAAATTCATATTAAGTTAGATACGGGGATGCATCGTCTGGGATTTGAAAAAGATAATTTAAAGGAACTTATTACCCGTGTTACAAATAACAAACATATTTTTGTTGAATCTCTTTTTTCCCATCTTGCAGCAAGCGAAGACCCGGCAGAAGATGATTTTACAAAACAACAAATTGAATGTTTTACAAAAATGAGCAATCAGATTAAGTCTCAAATTAATCATCCTGTATTATTACACATTTTAAATTCAGCAGGTATAAGTCGTTTCCCCGAAGCTCAATTTGATATGGTACGCTTAGGAATAAGTTTGTACGGTATTAATGCAAATAAGTCTGACCATAAATCACTACAAAATGTAAGCACACTTAAATCAACTGTCTCACAAATAAAAAATATTCCAGCTAATGATACAATAGGATATAACAGAAGTTGGAAAGCCCAAAACGATATGACCATTGCAATTATTCCAATCGGTTATGCAGATGGTTTAAGCAGAAAATTAGGTAATGGTAAAGGCAATTTACTTGTAAACGGTAAACTTGTTCATATTGTTGGTAATGTTTGTATGGATATGTGTATGACTGATATTACCGGTATTAAGGTAAAAGAAGGTGATGAAGTTATTTTTTTCGGAAAAGATTATCCTATCACCAAAGTTGCCGATGCTTTGGAAACCATACCTTATGAAGTATTAACAAGTATTTCAAGAAGAGTGAAAAGAGTATATTATCAGGAATAATTTTCCTGAACAATCTTTTTCTTATTGTAAAAATATTCAACCCAAATTACCCACATAGCAAACATTACAACATAAAAGAAAGGTCTGAAAATATAATCATGACTAAAATGCCAATATTCGGGAATGTTAATTGTAACAATAACCAATCCCACTATTCTAAATATATTTGTTATATGTATAATTATAAGACCTGCAGGAATAAACCATAATTTATGTTTCCATGGACCTGGATATAATATCATTAAAATAGTAAATTGATAAAATTGCTTTAATCCCGAACAGCTAAGATTTACTTTCACATAACCTTGGTTTTCTGTATATATTGTTGTATTTATTGTTGTAATATCAATACCTAATACATTGGAAAGAAACCATTCGCTTGCTAAAAATACCTGGTATGATAAAAATGCTGCCGAATTCCTGATAAACTCCACTTCCATAATATTACCAACTAAAGCTCTCCATAAAAAATGAAAAACAAGTAATATTATTGCAAATATTGCAACTTCACGTAAAGCATTTAATTTATATTTTTTTATAAAGTCGTTAATTTCAGAATATAAATTCTTTTTTGTCATAATATATTTCTAATTTAATTTTAATTTAAACTCACTTTAAAAAATAAAATGGCTAAAATATAAAAACATTTAATACATTTGCCGTTTTAAATTAAAAAAATGTCTGACAGATCTCATAGAAGGCACAAAAATAAAAAGAAAAGGAGTTTTATTGGCGATTTTTTTTATCAAATTGATAAAAAAATAACCGGCAAATCTTCTCATAGAAAAAAAAAACATCATTCTTCTTCAGATCTTTTTAAAGATGCGGTATCATCACATTCAAGTAATGAAAGTAGTCCCCTTTACAATAAAGTACAAACCTCATCAGAAAGAACTACACAAAGTAAAAAATATAAAAAGAAAAGAAATTTTATCAGCCAATTTTTTCATGACTTAAATAAAAAAACAATAGGTAAATCTTCTCGCAGAAAAAGGAAATCACGCTCATCATCTCAAATTCATGATCTCTTATCACCATATACCGAAACAGGAAGCAGTAGCTTTGAAGATAGAAAATTTTATTCTTCTGAAAGAAAAAGAAAACTCAGGAAAAAACGCAGAAAAAAGAAAAATTTTATCAGTAATTTTTTTTATAATTTACGCAAAGATATTGCAATAGCATCGGAAAATAGAAAAAAAGCAAAATATAAAAAGAATAGAAAAAAGAGACATAGAAAAGAATATAAAAAATTTCAAAAAAAAAGTTTATTCGGTGAATTCTTTTCTCAATTTAGAAGTAAAAAAAGTTCAACTGATGAATCACCGGAATTAAGTTCAGAATCATTAAAAAGCAAACAACCTCGTAAAAATTATCTTTATTCAATAAATTCGTTTTTTCTTTTTATTATATCGTATATACTTGTATATATGATATACCAATTTACCGTGCTTATTTCAGCTTCATTTTTCGGATTAGATTCAATATTATTTTACTATGACCTTGCTTTTAATGATTTTTCGCCTTTATGGACAAGGTTAAATATAATTTTTATAACTCTTTCAGGTCCATTTATTTCATTAGTTATTGGTATTCTGTTTTACAATGTATTTACCAAAATAAAAAAAATTACCGGGTTGTATAAATTATTCTTTTTATGGATATCTTTTCACGGTTTTAATTTCTTTTTGGGGGCATTTGTTTCAGGGGTATCCTTTGACGAGGGATTAGGCTATGTAGCAAACTGGCTGTATATGAACGTTTTTGTGAAAATCTTTTTTTCTCTTATTTTCTTATTTATTCTAAGTGTGATTGGATATTATTCAACTAAAAAATTTCTTGAAACATCCAATTCTATTTATCGGATAAAAAGAGAATACAGGATGAATTTCTTATTAAATGTTGCTGTTATACCTTGGCTTGCAGGCAGTTTATTTATGCTTTTTGTTAAAATCCCTAATAATCCTAATTATGAAACAGGTATGTTGTTTACAATGTTCTTTTTAGTTATTCCTGTTTTATTTAATATGAAAGCTAAAGCTAAATTAAATCTACCAAAGGGAAAAAGGAAAAAAACCCAAATCAACTGGGTTTATCTTATCGTCTTTTTAATATTGATCTCCGCATATCGTATAGGCTTGAATACCGGATTACATTTTATATTAAGTTTTAAATTTTCAATTAGTATAACTCCTGTTTAGAATTGCATAAAGCATAGTATCATTCTTTTCTGCAACATGCAGTAATATTTATATTACTAACGAACCGAAATGCAAATTAGCTTACAAGCTCAAAATTCATTTGTTTTTTTGCAAGGTCAATCTTTTTAACTCTAATACGTACAGTATCACCTAATTTATATTCTTTTCCATATCTTTGACCAATAACACGATAATTCTCATCATCAAGATAATAAAAATCATCATCCATATATTTTAAAGAGACCATTCCTTCGCATTTATTGCCGTCAAGCTCAATAAAAATACCCCATTTGCTCACACCAGAAATCAGTCCGTTGAATTCTTGTCCCACTTTATCTAATAGAAATTCAGCTTGTTTATATTTTACTGAAGCTCGTTCCGCTTCCATAGCTTTACGTTCCATTTCGGAAGTATGTTCACATTTTTGCTCATATTCTTTTGAATTTGCTGATGGCTTTCCATTTAAGTAATCTGTTAACAAACGATGAACCATAAGATCAGGATAACGCCGAATAGGCGAAGTAAAATGTGAATAATATTTAAAAGCTAAGCCGTAATGCCCGATATTTTTTGTGGAATATACTGCTTTCGCCATTGTTCTAATAGCAATATTCTCTATCATGTTTTGTTCACCTTTTCCTTCTATTTCCTTAAAAAGCAAATTTAAAGAGGATACTGTACTTTTTCTTGAATTTAGTTTTATTCTATAACCTAATTTAGCAACAAATTCAGCAAAAGTATTAAGTTTTTCAGGGTCTGGTCTGTCGTGAATACGATAAACAAAAGTTTTGGGTTTACTTTTACAGTGTTTGCTTCCAATGTATTCAGCTACTCTCCTATTGGCAAGCAACATAAAATCTTCAACTAATTGATTAGATTCTTTCTGTTCTTTAATATAAGCACTAATTGGTTTGCTATTTTCATCCAGGTTAAATTTAACTTCTTGTGATTTAAAAGCAATAGCACCTTTTTTAAACCTTTCTTCTTTGAGTTTTGATGCTAATTTATATAATTCAATAAGTTCATCCTTGTAAACATCATTACCACCTTCTATTATTTTTTGTACTTCGTCATAATTATAACGACGCTTTGATTTAATAACAGTTTTACCAAACCATTCATTAATAATTTTTGCATCTTCATTCATTTCAAAAACTGCTGAAAAACACAATTTTTCTTCATCAGGACGAAGCGAACAAACAATGTTGGATAATTGTTCGGGAAGCATTGGGATTACTCTGTCAACAAGGTAAATTGAAGTTCCTCTTTCAAATGCTTCTTTATCAATAACCGAATCGGGTTTTACGTAAAATGAAACATCAGCAATATGAATACCAACTTCCCAATTACCATTTCTTAACTTTTTTAAGGAGAGAGCATCATCAAAATCCTTTGCATCTTCAGGGTCAATAGTACATGTAAAAACATCTCTAAAATCTTTTCTGATTTTTATTTGGGAAGGTGTTACAATATTTTTTATCTTTTGACTTTCTTTTATTACATGTTCGGGAAAGTTTATGGGAAAATCAAAGGCAGCCAGTATGGAATTCATTTCCACATCATTATCGCCCGGTTCACCTAATATTTCAATAATTTCTCCAAATGGGTTATTAGATAGTTTCGGCCAATCTGTAATACGTGCTATTGCTTTTTGTCCGTTCTTTGCTCCATTTAAATTACTTATCGGAATATATATATCAACAGTAATAGATGTGTTGTCAGGAATAAGAAAAGCATATTTTTTACTTGCCTGAACAATACCTACAAATTGTTTTTTTATCCTTTGAATTATCTCAATAATTTGTCCTTCTGTTTTCCTGCCTTTACGCTTTGGGAAAATATGCACTTTTACTTTATCACCATCTAAAGCATGATGAGTATTATTTGAAGCAATAAAAACATCTTCACTCATATCATCAGTAATAATATATGCTTTCCCGGTTTGTTTCATATCAACAATTCCGGTAATCATAGCATTGCTCCATTTTCTGGAAATTTTTGAAGGACTTAACTGGTATTTTCCTCTTTTTAATTCAATAATTGCATTGCTTAAAGCAAGATCTACAAGAATCTCTTTAACCAATTGCTTGCTCACCTTATCGCTTATTCCCATTGTATAGGATAATTGTCTGAAATTATAAGATTTGAAAGGATTATTTGCAAAAACACTTAATACGCTATTTACAAATGTATTTTTTTTAGTCGTTTTTCTTTTCATTTAAAAATTTATTTTATTAAAATTATTCTATTATTTAAAAAATATATACTTTAGTAAAAAATTTATTTTGAAAAAATATGTAATCATAGTAGCAGGCGGAAGCGGAATTAGAATGGATTCCAAAATTCCCAAACAGTTTATTCCTGTTTCAAAAAAACCTGTTTTAATGCATTCTATTGAATGTTTCTACAATTATTCTGTGAAAATAACAATAATTCTTGTACTTCCAAAAATATATTTTGATTTATGGAAAACTCTATGCAAAAAAAATAATTTTACTATTAAACATAAAATTATTGAAGGTGGAAAAACTCGCTTTCATTCTGTTAAAAATGGACTTTCTGTTATTAATGAAGAAAGTTTAGTTGCAATACATGATGGCGTAAGACCACTTGTAAGTAATGAAACAATTTCCAGAGCTTTCCATTATGCTAAAATTTTTGGAAATGGGATCCCTGTTGTGCCAATTAATGAATCAGTAAGAGAAATTTATGAGAAAGATAACAAGCCTATTGAAAGAAAAAAATTATGTATCGTTCAAACTCCACAATGTTTTAAATCATCAATCATAAAAAAAGCATATAAACAAAACTATCAGGAAAATTTCACAGATGATGCTACTGTTATTGAATCAACAGGGGAAAAAATACAATTATTTAACGGTAATATTGAAAACATTAAAATAACCCGACCTATTGATTTAAAGATTGCAGAAATTATTTTAAAAAAAACCGGTCTTGAATAA